>JAWWCG010000311.1:0-5058 GCA_033720555.1 Kiloniellales bacterium
TGCGCCCATCGCTGGCGTAGTAGCGGTCGAGGCCGTGGCGCAGTCGGCGCGCCTCCAGCCGGACCACGGGGTCGGTCTGCTGATCGAAGGTCTCGTCGCGATCGAAGACGGCCATCGCGATGCAGACGCCCTTGAGCTGCTCGGCGCGCCCGGCCAAGGCCTCCTCCACCACGTATCGAAGGAAGGCGCTGCGGCGTTGGTGCCCGCCGAAGGCTTCGCTCTCCAGGATTCTCTGCAGCTCGCGCCGTACGTCCGCCGGAGACGGCTCCGCGAAACCGTTCTTACCTGGCGCGTTCGCGCTCATGCTCCCCCTTCGTCCTTGCGGTCGCCGCGGCCAAGCCGGCCAGCCGCCGAAGTCCCCCAGGCGACACATCGGCCCTGTACCTCGACCGACGGTCCGTATGTGGCGCGTGTATAGCAGATGTGCTGCTAGATACGAACATGTTCGCACTTCCGATCGTCTCCACAAAAGGCCAAAAAAGACCGAGCGGAAGCGCCGAGGAATCGTGGGGCGAGGTGTGGACCGTCTAGATCGCTTGAATTTGCGTTTTTCGGGGCAGGCCGGCGCGATTCGCAGCCGAATGAAGGTCGATCCGTCGTTCAGGGAACTTTGTCAGGACTTCGAGGCGGCGGCGGCGGCATTGGACTACTGGCAGGCGCCCTCGCGGCGATCGGCGCAGCGGATCAAGGACTACCGGGACCTGGTGTCCGAACTTGAGATGGAGATCGAGGCGGCCCTCGGAGCTTAAGGACTCCGGCCGGCCCGCCCGCGGCGGCGTCATCGACCATACGACGCCCAACCCAAGGAGAGGAAATCTTGAAAAAACATAGATTTAGCGAGATTCTCTTGGGCTTGGCCCTAGCGATCGCCGGGTGCTTTGCGGCGCCGGCTCTCGCTCAGGAGACCAAGCCCAACATTCTCGTCATCTGGGGCGACGATATCGGCACCTGGAACATCAGCCACAACAACCGCGGCATGATGGGCTATGAGACGCCGAACATCGACCGCATCGCCCAGGAAGGCCTGTCGTTCACCGATTACTATGCCCAGCAGAGCTGCACCGCCGGACGCGCGGCCTTCATCGGCGGCAACGTCCCGGTGCGCACCGGCATGACCAAGGTCGGCCTGCCGGGCGCCGAGCAGGGCTGGCAGGCGAGCGACGTCACCATGGCGACGGTGCTCAAATCCCAGGGCTACGCCACCGGGCAGTTCGGCAAGAACCACCAGGGCGATCGCGACGAGCACCTGCCTACCATGCACGGATTCGACGAGTTTTTTGGCAACCTCTACCACCTGAACGCCGAGGAAGAGCCGGAGAACCGAGACTATCCGAAGGGCATGGTGCTGGCCAACGGCAAGACCTTCGAGGAGCAGTTCGGCCCGCGCGGCGTCCTGCACACCTGGGCCAACGAGGACGGCACCCAGAGGATCGAGGACACCGGCCCGCTCACCAAGAAGCGGATGGAGACGGTGGACGACGAGACGGTCGCGGCGGCCAAGGAGTTCATCAAGGCGCAGACCGAGGCCGGCACGCCGTGGTTCGTGTGGTGGAACGGCACCCGGATGCACTTCCGCACCCATGTCAAGGAGGAGCATACCGGCATCTCGGGCCCGAGCGGCGACGAGTATCACGACGGCATGGTCGAGCACGACATGCACGTCGGCGAGCTGCTCGACCTCTTGGACGAGCTGGGCATCGCCGACAACACGCTCGTCATGTACTCGACCGACAACGGCCCGCACTACAACACCTGGCCGGACGCCGGCACGACGCCGTTCCGCAGCGAGAAGAACTCGAACTGGGAAGGCGCCTACCGGGTGCCGGCCTTCGTTCGCTGGCCCGGCCGCTTCCCGGAGGGGGTCACGCTCAACGGCATCGTCTCCCACGAGGACTGGCTGCCGACCTTCGCCGCGGTCGCCGGCGCGCCGGACATCAAGGATCAGCTGCGCGAGGGCGTCGAACTGAACGGCCGCACCTATCGCAACTACATCGACGGCTACAACCTGCTCGACTACCTCGAAGGCAATGCGGAGGAATCACCCCGCCACGAGTTCTGGTACGTGAACGACGACGGCCAGGTCGTCGCCGCGCGCTACGACGACTGGAAGGTGGTGTTCCTGGAAAACCGCGGGCAGGCCTTCGGCGTCTGGCGCGAGCCCTTCACCGAGTTGCGCGTGCCGCTGCTGTTCAACCTGCGGCGGGACCCCTTCGAGCGGGCGCAGCACAACGCCAACACCTATAACGACTGGTTCCTCGACCGCGCCTTCGTCATCGTGCCGATCCAGTCGCTGGCGGCGAAGTTCCTGCAGACCATGCAGGAGTACCCGCCGAGCCAGACTCCCGGGTCGTTCAACCTGAGCGCGATCGAGGAGAAGCTGAAGGGCGGCCTGGGCAACTAACGCCCGGCCCACGAAGTCCTGATGCACGAAGTCCTGGCCCTGTGGCATGGGCCATGACGCCGAGCGGATCGGGGTTGCCCTCTGGGGCGCCCCGATCCGTCTCCGGGGCGCCGAGAGCGGGAGCCCGAACGCGGGACGACGCGGCTGCGGCGAGCCGCCGGGCGCGACGGATCGGAACGGGCCGAGTTCGGACCGTGCCGAGGCGCCATGTCACACGAACGACAATAAGGTGCCGGCAAAGTTGGCGTTTCGCGCAAGTGTCATCGCAGCCTGACCAGAAAGGGAGGTCAAAATGCCTCATATCAATCTCACGACTTGGCCGCGGCGGGCGAGGACGGCGTTGGCCGCCGCTTGCCTTGGGCTGGCGGCGTCGACCGCCGCCGCCCAGGATCAGCCGCCCAACATCGTTTTCATCATGGGCGACGATATCGGCATGTGGAACATCGGGGCCTATCACCGGGGCCTGATGGCCGGACGGACGCCGAACATCGACCAGCTCGCCGCCGAGGGCGCCATCTTCACGGATTACTATGCCGAGGCGAGCTGCACCGCCGGCCGCGCCAATTTCATCACCGGCGAGCTCCCCATCCGCACCGGGCTGACGACGGTCGGCCAGGCCGGCGCCAAGATTGGCATGCCGGACAAGGCGCCGACCATCGCGACCGCCCTGAAGGAACTGGGCTACGCCACCGGGCAATTCGGCAAGAACCACCTGGGCGACAGGAACGAGTTTCTGCCGACCGTCCACGGCTTCGACGAGTTCTTCGGCTATCTCTATCACCTCGACGCCATGGAGGACCCGTGGCATCCGAACTATCCGAAGGACCTGCTCGACAAGGTCGGCCCCCGCAACGTTCTACACAGCTTCGCCACCGACACCGAGGACACCACCGAGGATCCGCGGTGGGGCAAGGTCGGCAAGCAGCGGATCGTGGATATGGGACCCTTGCCGCCGCATCCGACCGAGGGCGTCGAGCTCAACATGGAGACGGTCGACGAGGTGATCCTCGAGCACGCGCTCGACTTCATCGACCGCGCCCATGGCGAGGGCAAGCCGTTCTTCGTCTGGCTCAACCCGACGCGCATGCACGTCAAGACGCACCTGAGCGAGAAGTACGAGAAGCTGCGCACGGCGGAGAACGGCTGGAGCCTACAGGAAGCCGGCATGGCGCAGTTCGACGACGTCATCGGCGGCGTGATGGCGCACCTCGATACGCTCGGCCTCACCGACAACACCATCATTGCCGTCACCACCGACAACGGCACCGAGGGCTTCACATGGCCCGACGGCGGCACCACGCCGTTCAAGGGCTGGAAAGGCATGGGCACCGAGGGCGGCTTCCGCGTTCCTCTCGTGGTCCGTTGGCCGGGCAAGATCGAACCCAACCAGGTCAACAACGAGGTCATGTCGGGGCTGGATTGGTTCCCCACCTTCGCCGCCGCCGCGGGCTACGACGGCGATATCGCGGAGGACCTGAAAAAGGGGCGGAAGCTCGATGGAACGGAGTACAAGGTCCATCTCGACGGCTACAATCAGCTGGACATGCTGACCAAGGGAGGCAAGTCGGCGCGTGACGAGATCTGGTACTTCACGGAGTCGACCCTCGCGTCGGCCCGGGTCGGCGACTACAAGTACGTCTTTATCGATCAGCCTCAGGGCTGGTTCGGCCCGAAGGTGAAGCTGGATTGGCCGGGGATCTACAACCTGCGTCTCGACCCCTTCGAGAAGATGAACATCGGGGAGTCCCTGTTCGCCGCGAACTGGTGGGCCTACGAGTTCTGGCGGTACGTCTTCATTCAGCAGGAGGTCGCCAAGCTCGCCCAGACGGCGGTCGATTTCCCGCCGATGCAGAAAGGCGCAAGCTTCAACCTCGAAGCAGTCAAGCAACAGGTCGAGAAGGCGATGGCGAACCGGACCGGGCAGTAGCCCCCGGTCGGGATTGCCGATCCGGCCATTTCGTTTTGCGGCAGGCCCCTCACGCTCCGGGGCCTGCCGGCTCCTCAAGGCGCGAACCGAGCGTCGGGAGCCTTCGGAGAACCGAGCAGGGATTAATGCAATGAAAGCGAAATTCGTTCTCCTCTGGGTGCTGACCTTGGTCTTCGCCGCCGTCGGCAATGGCGGGGCGAGCGCTCAGTCCGGCGATCCGCTGCCCTCCTGGAACGACGGCGACGCGAAGGCGGCGATCGTGGAGTTCGTGGCCGCGGTGAGCGACGAGTCGAGCGCGGACTACGTTGCGCCGGCGCAGCGCATCGCCACCTTCGACAACGACGGCACCCTGTGGGTCGAGGCGCCCCTTTATACCCAGCTCACCTTCGCCTTCGACCGGGTGAAGGAGATGGCGCCCGACCATCCGGAGTGGCAGGACCAGCCCGCCCTCAAGGCCGTGCTGGACGGCGACGTGGAGGCGGTTGCGAAGACCGGCAAGAAGGGGCTCGTCGAAATCGTGATGGTCAGCCACGCGGGCATGACGACGGACGAGTTCGCCGAGATCGTCACCGTCTGGCTGGCCACGGCCGAACACCCGAAACTGAAGCGCAAGTACACCGAGCTCACCTATCAGCCGATGAAGGAGCTGATCGCCTACCTCCAAGACAACGGCTTCAAGACCTACATCGTCTCCGGCGGCGGGGTCGAGTTCATGCGCCCCTGGACGGAA
>JAWWCG010000312.1:0-5019 GCA_033720555.1 Kiloniellales bacterium
GATCTCGATGTGCCGGGGATCCTCGACGAACTTCTCGATGAACACCCGGTCGTCGGCGAAGCTCGACTTGGCCTCGCTGCGCGCGGCGCGGAAGCCCTCGCGCGCCTCGGCGTCGTCGGCGGCGAGACGCATGCCCTTGCCGCCGCCGCCGGCCGAGGCCTTGATCATCACGGGGTAGCCGATCTTGCGGCTGATCCTGACCGCCTCCTTGGCGTCGGCGATCAGCTCCATGTGGCCGGGCACCGTGCTGACCCCGGCGGCCTGGGCGAGGCGCTTCGACTCGATCTTGTCGCCCATGGCCGCGATGGCGCCGGCCGGCGGGCCGATGAACGCCACGCCCGCCGCCGCCAAAGCCTCGACGAAGGCGGGGTTCTCGGCGAGGAAGCCGAAGCCCGGATGGACCGCCTCGGCGCCGGTCTCGCGGCATGCGGCGAGGATGCGGTCGATCACCAGATAGCTCTCGGCCGACGCCGCCGGGCCGATGGCGATCGCCTCGTCGGCCATCTCGACGTGGCGGGCGTCCCGGTCGGCCTCGGAGAAGACGGCGACCGTCGCGATGCCGAGCCGGCGGCAGGTCCGGATGATGCGGCAGGCGATCTCGCCGCGGTTGGCGATCAGGATCTTGGAGAACAGCGCCGGCGCCCCGCCCTTGGCGCCCGCGCGCTTGGCCTTCGCCTTCGACTTCGCCTTGGTGGGCTTCGTTTTGGTCTCGGTTTTCGGCTTGGCGCCGTCCTTGGCCGGGAGCTTTGCCTGCTCCTTCGGCCGCGCCGCCCGCCCGCCTTTGCGTCTGACCCGCGCCTCCATCGCCCCCCGCCTGCTCGATCCTCGATCGGGCGCCCGCGGGTCCTTCCTGGTCGCGGGCCCCGTCGCCAGTGCCATTGATGTAGCCGTCCGCGCCGGCTCTGTCACGTCCCCGGCACGTCCCTGGCACGTCCCCGGGCTCTTGACGCCCGGGTTCGACGTCCGGGACTCACGCCATTATCTGTTCAGACCCAACTTTAATAAAGCGCCTTAAAGCGGCAGATTATTATGCTTTTTGTAGGGCTCTTCGATCTTCTTGTTGCGCAGCATGGCGAGCGAGCGGCAGATCCGCCGGCGGGTGCCGTGGGGCATGATCACGTCGTCGATGAAGCCGCGCGAGGCGGCGACGAAGGGATTGGCGAACTTCCTGCGGTATTCCTCGGTGCGCGCGGCGATCTTCTCGGGCTCGCCGAGGTCGGCGCGGAAGATGATCTCGACCGCGCCCTTGGGGCCCATGACGGCGATCTCGGCCGTCGGCCAGGCCAGGTTCACGTCGCCGCGCAGGTGCTTGGAGGACATGACGTCGTAGGCCCCGCCGTAGGCCTTGCGGGTGATCACGGTGACCTTGGGGACGGTCGCCTCGGCGTAGGCGAACAGCAGCTTGGCGCCGTGCTTGATGATGCCGCCGAACTCCTGGGCGGTGCCGGGCAGGAAGCCGGGCACGTCGACGAAGGTCACGATCGGGATGTTGAAGCAGTCGCAGAAGCGCACGAAGCGCGCGCCCTTGATCGACGAGCTGATGTCGAGGCAGCCGGCCAGCACCATCGGCTGGTTGGCGACGATGCCGACGGTGCGGCCCTCCATGCGGGCGAAGCCGATCACGATATTGCCGGCGTAGCCGGGCTGCAGCTCGAAGAAGTCGGCGTCGTCCACCACCTTCTCGATCAGCTCCTTGATGTCGTAGGGCTTGGTCGGGTCGGCCGGCACCAGGGTGTCGAGCGACATCTCGTCGCGCTCGGCGGGATCGCGGCTCGGCCGGCTCGGCGGCCCCTCGCGGCTGGAGGCCGGCAGGAAGTCGACGAAGCGGCGCAGCTCGCGCAGCGCCTCGACGTCGTTCTCGAAGGCGAGGTCGGCGACGCCGGACTTGGTGGAATGGGTGACGGCGCCGCCCAGCTCCTCGTGGGTGACGGTCTCGTGGGTCACCGTCTTCACCACGTCGGGGCCGGTGACGAACATGTAGGAGCTGTCCTTCACCATGAAGATGAAGTCGGTCATGGCCGGCGAATAGACCGCGCCGCCGGCGCAGGGGCCCATGATCAGCGAGATCTGCGGCACCACGCCCGAGGCGACCACGTTGCGCTGGAACACCTCGGCGTAGCCGGCGAGCGAGGCGACGCCCTCCTGGATCCGCGCGCCGCCGGAATCGTTGAGGCCGATCAGCGGCGCGCCCACCTGCATGGCCTTGTCCATGACCTTGCAGATCTTCTCGGCGTGTGGCTCCGAGAGCGCGCCGCCGAACACCGTGAAGTCCTGGCTGAAGACGAACACCAGGCGCCCGTTGATGGTGCCGTAGCCGATCACCACGCCGTCGCCGGGCACCTTGTTCTCGCTCATGCCGAAGTCGGTGCAGCGGTGCTCGACGAACATGTCCCACTCCTCGAAGGAGCCTTCGTCGAGCAGCACCTCGAGCCGCTCGCGCGCCGAGAGCTTGCCCTTCTTGTGCTGCGCCTCGACCCGGCGCGGGCCGCCGCCGGCCCGGGCGCGGGCCCGCATTTCCTCGAGCTGGCGAATGATCTCCTGCATTTCGGGCCCCCCTTGCGACACGCACCTGCCGCTGATAGCACGCGGCGCGGCGGCGCTCAATCCGACAGCAGGTCGAACAGGCGCCGGGCCGCCGCCAGGTCGGCGCGGACCGCCGCCCGACGCCGGCTCGCCTCCGGGTCCTCGCCCCACAGCTCGATCTGGTAGGTGGCGTCGAGCTCGGCGGCCTCGAAGGCCGCCTCGACGCCGACCCGGCCGCGGTGGAGCGCCAGGGCGACGATCAGCGAGCCCGCCGCCCGCGCGGCGCAATCCAGCGCGGAGAGCGAAAGGTCGTCCAACGCCGCCACGGCGCGCCGCAGGGCCGCCAGGGCATGCTCGGGCTGCGGCTCGTGACGGATGGCGCAGGTCACCCGGAGCGGCGCATCGAGGTCGCGCGACGCCCAATCCAGCAGAGGCTGCCAGGTCCCGGCCTGGCGGGCCGCCAACGCCTCGGGATGCGCCGCGCGATAGCACAGGAGGTCGCTCCCGGCATAGCCGACGAGCTCGTCGATCACCGCCTCTCGGTGCGGCGCGACCTGGTCGATCGCCGTGCAGACCAGGCTGGTCAGGGGCATGGAGGTCGGCACGATGCGCTCGCCCTGGGCCGTCCACTCCGCCGCCACCGCCTCGGCGAGCGCGGGCGACGGCAGCGCGATCCGCGCCTGCGCCGGGGTGCGCAGCTCGCGCCCGTCGAGCCGGATCGCGTAGCCGCCCTCGCCGGCGGCCACCCCGGCTTGCTTGTAGAAGCGCTTGAGGGGCGCGGCAGCCACGGGGCGCGGGCCTCAGTTGCCGAACAGGTTCTTGAGGGTCTTGCCGACGCCTTCGCCGGCGTCCTTCAAGGCCTTGCCGGCGTCCTCGGTCACCGAGTCCAGAGTGGACTTCTCGGCCGGCGCCTGGCCGCTCGCGACCGCCTCGAGCGCCGCCACGCAAGGGTTCTTGCCGCCGCTCTCGACCGCCTTCTCGGCGATCAGGGTGCCGAGCGCCAGCGGCGGGGCGACGAACATGCCGACCACCTTGGCGGCGCCGATGGCGGTGCCCACCGGATCCGGCGTGACGCTCGGGGACTTCAGCGTCCCGCCGATGTTGAACGGCACCGCCAGGCTGGCGATGCTCGGCTCGCGGCTGGCGGTATCCATCTGCAGCTTCAGCTTCTCGGTCCCGAGGTCGATGGTTCCCGCCCCGCTGATGGTGAAGGCTTCGGAATCGATGATCATGGCGTTGCTGGTGGCGAGACCGTTCTCGATGCTGAAGCGGCTGACGATGCAATGGAGCTTGGTGGTGTTGTCGCCGCCCATCAGCGGGCTCAGGACGTCGCTCAAGCCGGCGCCCATGACCTTCAAGAACTGATTGCTGATCACGCCCTTGTCCGACACGATCTCGGTCTTGCCGTTGAGCCCGGCGGCGATGGCGTGCGGCGAGCCGCCCGCGCCCTTGACGTCGATGTCGAGCCGCAGGACGCCCTCGACGCCGTCTTCGATCTCCAGGTCCTTCAGGAGCCGGCCGTAGTCGATCCCGCTCCCCGTCACCGCCGCCGCCAGGCTGGGCGTCTTTTTGGAGCCGTCCAGGTCGACGCTGCCTTGCAGCTTGCCGCCGGCGAAGCCGGTCGCCAGCGGATCGACCTGCAGGCGCCCGCCGGCGAGCTTCAGCGTCACCTCGAGGTTCTCCAACGCGAGCTTGTCCTGCAGGCGCAGGGTGGCGACGTTGAGCTTGAGGTCGGCGTCGGCCGCCGTCAGGCCGTCGAGCGGCAGCGGCTCGTCGGGGATGACGTAGGGGCTCGCCTTGCCGGCGGTCTCGCCCGCCCCGTCCTCGCCTGCCCCGCCGCCGCCCGGCGGGGCGAAGTCGGCGACGTCGAGCAGCTGCGAGGAGAGCGCGCCGGAGACCGCGGGCCGCGCCCCGCCGAGGGCGAGCGTGACCTGGCCGGCCAGGTCGCTGTCGCCGACCTTGAGGGCGAGCTCGGTCAGCGAGATCGGGTCGCCGTCGGTCTTGAGCCGGGCGGAGACGTCGTAGGGCCCGAGCGGCGGCAGGTCGGCGCCGGCCACCGCCCCGAGCTCGGCCAGGCTGTCGCCCTTGGCCGCGATCTTGAGGTCGATCCCGCGGCCTTCGAGGGGCTTGGCGAGGACGCCGGCGACGCTCAGCGCGGCGCCGCCCGCCTCGATCGTCAGGTCCACCGGATAGGGCCCTTCCCTCAAGGTCGCGGTCGCGCCCAGCGTGCCGGAGAGCTTGATCGGCGCCTTGTTGTAGGCGCCCTCCAGGCTCAGGGTGAAAGGCTGGCTCGGCCCCTTCGCGGTGCTCTCGAGTTCGCTCAGGACGAGCGCCATCTCCTCGCCCGTGGCGCCGTCGCGATAGGTCAGGCGGCCGTCCTCGATCACGATCTTGTGCAGGATCGGCAGCCCGCCGATGGTGGTGTCCGCCTCCGGCCCGGCCTCTTTCGCGGTTTCCTCGGCGGTCGCGGCCAATCCCTCCATCGACCAGTTGGCC
>JAWWCG010000313.1:0-5010 GCA_033720555.1 Kiloniellales bacterium
AAGCTTTCCCGCTCGCCAGCGCCTTTACGATTTCGCGCGGCAGCCGCACCCAGTCCGACGTGGTCGTGGTCGAGCTCGCGCAAGCGGGCGTGACCGGGCGCGGCGAGTGCCTGCCCTATCCGCGCTATGGCGAATCGGTCGAAGGGGTGATGGCGACCATCGAGGGCCTGCGGGAGGCCCTGGCTCACGGCCTCGACCGGCAGGGCCTGCAGACGGCCCTGCCGCCGGGGGCCGCCCGCAACGCCCTCGACTGCGCCTTCTGGGACCTCGAAGCCAAGCAGGCGGGGTGCCGGGTCTGGGAGCTACTCGGCCGGCCGGCGCCGCGGCCGGTGGTGACCGCCTATACATTGTCCTTCGCCAGCGCCGAAAGCATGGGGCTCGCCGCCGCGAAGGCGGCGCACCGACCGCTGCTCAAACTCAAGCTCGCGGGCCCGGACAATATCGACAGGATCGCCGCGGTCCGCGCCAAGGCCCCGCAAGCGCGGATCATCCTGGACGCCAACGAAGGCTGGACCCCGGCCATCTATGCCGAAGTGGCGCCGCACCTGGCGGTCCTCGGGGTGGAGTTGGTCGAGCAGCCGCTGCCGGCCGGCGAGGATCAGGCACTGGCCACCATGCAGCACCCGGTGCCGGTGTGCGCCGACGAGTCCTGCCACGACAGCGCCGGCCTCGATGCCCTGGCCGGCCTCTACGACTTTGTCAACATCAAGCTGGACAAGACCGGCGGCTTGACCGAAGCCCTCGTCCTGAAGGCCGCCGCCGAGGCCCGCGGCCTGCGCATCATGGTGGGCTCGATGCTCGCCACCTCCCTGTCGATGGCGCCGGCCCATCTGGTGGCGCAGGGCGCCGAGGTGGTCGACCTCGACGGTCCGCTGCTGCTCGCCGAGGATCGCCCCGACGGGCTGCGCTATGACGGAAGCGAGGTCTATCCGCCGCAGGCGGCTTTGTGGGGCTGACCCGGTTCGACGGCCTGAATGCCTCGACGGCCTAAATTCTTCGACGGCCTAGCCGCGCGCGCCGCGCCGCCGGCCGCCGCGGCGCCCCAAGCGGCCGGTCCCCTGGCCAGCGCTGTCGGCGGCCTGCCGCAGCAGGTCGACCAGCCTGCCGCAGGCGCCATCGGGCAGGGGGCCCTCGGCCAGGTGATAGGCCGCGAGCAGGCGCTTGGCCGCCTCGCCGGCGTCCTGGTCGGTGCCGAGACGCAGCGTCCACGCCAGCATCACGTCCTCGGCGGGACCGGGGAACTCCGGACCCATCAGCAGGACCTCCCGGATGACGCCGCCCGGATCGTCGGCGGAATGGTGCGGTGAGAGATATTTCGTCGCCATGGGGCTCCACGTGTCTCGCTGCTAGAGGCGTTTCAGGAGATTCAGGCGGTTCGCGTGGGCAAAGCCGTAGCCGTCGCCGTTTCGCCGCGCCGACCGTTCGAAGCCTTCGCGCAGTCGGGGCTCGTGCGCCTCGAACCTCGCGCGCCGCGCGGGATCGACCGCGAGGATGGTCTGCTTGAAGGCCTCGAAAGACTCATACCTGTACTCCCCCGAAAAGCTGTACTCCCGGATCTCCTCGAACGCGGGACTCTCGGCCGCGCGGCGCAGGGCGGCAAGGGCGGCGGCGCGGACCTCGGTCTCGTCGTCGACCGGGCGCATGAGTTCGAACATGGGTCCCTCGGCCAGCGGCTCCACGACAAAGAGATGCCCGCCGCTCGCGAGGACGCGGGCGGATTCGGCAAGCGCCTCGTCCTGGCTGTCGACGGGGACGTGATGCAGGCTGTTGTAGAACGCCACGATGTCGAAGGCATGGTCCTCGAACGGCAGGGTCTCCGCGCGACCGACCCGATAGGACTCGTCGCCGACGGGCGTTTCGGCGCGGGCCCGGGCGAGCTGGCGGTCGCTGATTTCGAGGCCGATCGCCGCGGCTCCCTCTTTGGTCATGAGGCGAACCAGGCTGCCATCGCCGCAGCCGACATCGAGAACCCGCGCGCCGCGGAGCGGCAGGACCTCGCGGACGACGTCCGCGCTTTTTCGATTCGGGTAAGGGCTCATGGCGCGAGTATGACCAAAGCGGCTTCCCGTCGACAAGGAAAGTCGCGCTGGCTTGTTGTCCGCTTGGCAGAATGAGATAGGGTGGAAGCCCGCCAGCCTCAACGGGGAGCCCGGTCATGGCGATCAGCGGCGACGCCGACGACTTCGAGGAGATCCGCGCCGCAGTGCGGTCCTTGTGCAGCGAGTTCCCCGGCGAATATTGGCGCACCCTCGACCGCGAGCGGACCTATCCAAGCGAGTTCGTACGCGCGCTGACGGACGCCGGCTATCTGGCCGCCCTGATTCCCGAGGCCTATGGCGGCAGCGGCCTGCCGCTCGCGGCGGCGGCGGCCATTCTCGAGGAGATCCAGAAGGCCGGCTGCAACGCCGCCGCGTGCCACGCGCAGATGTACACCATGGGGACTCTGCTGCGGCACGGGAGCGAGGCGCAGAAGCGGCGGTGGCTGCCGGACATCGCGAGCGGCCGCGTGCGGCTGCAAGCCTTCGGCGTCACCGAGCCGGGCAGCGGCAGCGACACGCTCAGCCTGACGACGACGGCGCGGCGCGAAGGCGCCGACTATGTGGTCAGCGGGCAGAAGATCTGGACCAGCCGCGCCGAGCACTCCGACGCCATGCTCCTGCTGGCGCGGACGACCCCGAAGCAGGATGTCGGCCGGAAAGGCGAGGGCCTCTCGGTCCTGCTGGTCGATCTGCGCGAGGCGGCGGGTCGCGGAGTCACGATCCGGCCGATCCGCACCCTGATGAACCACGCGACGACGGAGGTCTTCTTCGACGAGCTGCGGGTCCCGTGCGAGAACCTGATCGGCGAGGAGGGACGAGGCTTTCGCTACATTCTCGACGGCATGAACGCGGAGCGGATCCTGATCGCAGCGGAGTGCGTCGGCGACGCCCGCTGGTTCATCGACAAGGCGACGCGCTACGCCCGCGAGCGGCGGGTGTTCGATCGGCCGATCGGCCAGAACCAGGGCGTCCAGTTCCCGATCGCGCGCGCCTTCGCTCAGTGCGAGGCGGCCGACCTCATGGTGCGCAAGGCGGCCGGCCGGTTCGACGCCGGCAAGGCCTGCGGGGCCGAGGCCAACATGGCCAAGCTGCTCGCCTCCGAGGCGTCTTGGGCCGCCGCCGAGGCCTGTCTGCAGACCCACGGCGGCTTCGGCTTCGCCGAGGAGTTCGACGTCGAACGCAAATACCGCGAGACCCGCCTCTATCAGGTGGCGCCGGTTTCGACCAATCTCATCTTGAGCTACCTGGCGGAGCATGTCTTGGACCTGCCGCGGTCCTATTGAGGGTTTGGGAGGTCCCCAAGTGCGGGCAAAAAGATCGAGTGAATCGATCGGTCAGCCAAAGGGCGCCGCGCCGTGAGCGAGCGCGAATCCTGGCGCGAGTGGATCGGCCGCGAACTCGTCGTCGAGGACCTTATGGATCCGGCGCGCGCGCAGGCGCTCCATGCGACCCTCGACCGTCCCGGCGACCCACCGGTAGCAGGCGACCCCTTGCCGCCGCTTTGGCACTGGATCTATTTCTGGGCGATCGCGCCCAGCCGGAGCCTCGGCGGCGACGGACATCTCGCCATGGGCCGCTTCCTGCCGCCCATCGACCTGCCACGGCGCATGTGGGCCGGCAGCCGATTCACCTTTCACCGCGGCCTGACGCTCGGCGCGCCGGCCGAACGCCGCTCGACCGTCGACGACGTCGCGCTCAAGCAGGGGCGCAGCGGGCCCCTGGCCTTCGTGACCGTGAGGCACAGCGTGTCGGACCGCACCGGAGTCTGTTTCGAGGAGGAGCAGGACGTTGTGTTTCGGGACGCCGGACCGCCGCGGCAGGACCGGTCGCTACCCCAGTCCGCGCCCGCCGATGCGCCCACCTATCCGCCCGCCGATCCGCCGGCCTGGGTTCGCCGAGCGACCGCGGATCCGGTGTTGCTCTTTCGCTATTCGGCCCTGACCTTCAACGGACATCGCATTCATTACGATCCGGACTACGCGCGAGGCGCCGAGGGTTATCCCGGCCTGGTGGTCCACGGACCCTTGCTGGGCCTGTTGATGTGTCAGATGGCGCTGGACGAGACTAGGGCCCGACGGGCCGTCGACTACCGCTTTCGCCTGTCGCGGCCGATCTTCGCGCAGCGGGAGTTCATGATCGCCGGGACCCCGTCGCCCGACGGCCGAGAGGCGCGTTTGTGGGTGCGGGACGAAAATGGCGCGCTCGCCGCCGAGGGGCGCTTGGTCTTTGCCTAGCCGCCGTCCGGCTTTCGGCGGGGAGGCGCGGCAGGCAGCGTTCCCGGCCGACCAACGATTGACGCGCCGTGCCGAACTTTCGAGGATGCGGTTGGGAGATCGAACGGGGGCGAGAGGGACATGAGCGGCGAAGGCGACGTGAGCGGCGGGGATATCCTGCAAGCTGTTGCGAAGGGCGACGGCCACGGCCTGGCCGAGGCGCTCGAGGCGGGGGCCGATCCCAACGGCCGCGACCGATGGGGCGTGCCGGTCCTGGCCGTATCCGCCGGACGCGGCGATCTCGAGGCCGTTCGCCTCCTGATCCGCCATGGCGCGGATCCAAACCTGGCCAGCACGGTCGGCAACTCGGCCTTGATGACCGCCGCGGCGCGCGGCCATGCCGACGTCGCGCGCCTGCTGCTCGAGGCCGGCGCGACTCCGGACGCGGCCAATACTTGGGGCCTCCGTGCGGCGGACTGGTCGCAGTGGGCGAAAGACCCGGCCGAGATGCGGGCGCTTCTGCTGAGCTCCGGGAGCGGGTCCGACACGGGCTGAATGGCCGATGGCGCCGCGTGGCTCTTGGCGTGTCCGGCGGGTCGGGCGCGCCGAACCGGCCCGCGTCATTCGGGCGGGCAGCTATCGCCGGGGCCCAGGGGCAGGTCCATGAGCACGGTGTCGACCCAGCGCCCGAACTTGAAGCCGACCGAGGGGAGGACGCCGCACCTGCGGAAACCCAGGCGTTCGTGCAAGCGAATCGA
>JAWWCG010000314.1:0-5005 GCA_033720555.1 Kiloniellales bacterium
ATAATATATAAAAAACATCGATTTGATAAATAGAATTGGCCGCCGACATAATCGCTCGGGTGCCCGAAGCGAAAGGACGCCGGCCTTGCTCCGAGCACCGGCCGCCGCGGCGCGACATCCTGCTGCAACCGAATCGACGGAAGATTGTGCCGCGGCCGCAGCCGGCCGCTGCCCTAAGGAAGGACGGAACCATGACAGACAAGCCCCACGTCGAAGCCGTCGAAGCCAATGGCCGGCGCTATGCCTGGCCGGCCAACCCGGTTGTCGTCGTGTGCATCGACGGCAGCGAGCCGGACTATGACGGCAGCGACTGCGGAGGCTATATCGAGCAGGCGATGAAGGCCGGGGCCATGCCCTATCTATCCAAGGCGGTCGCCGGCGGCACGATGCGCTTGGCCGATTCGGTCGTTCCCACCTTCACCAACCCGAACAACCTCTCGATCATCACCGGCGCGCCGCCCTCCGTGCACGGCATATGCGGCAATTTCTTCTATGACCGCGAGGCCGACGCGGAAGTCCTGATGAACGATCCCAAGTTTCTGCGCGCCGGCACGATCTTCCAGGCTTTCGAGAGGGCGGGCGCCAAGATCGCCGTGGTCACCGCCAAGGACAAGCTGCGCGCCTTGCTGGGCGACGGGCTGACCTTCGGCGCCGGCGGCTCGATCTGCTTCTCGGCCGAGAAGGCGGATCA
Source organism: Kiloniellales bacterium (assembly GCA_033720555.1). Taxonomy (GTDB): domain Bacteria; phylum Pseudomonadota; class Alphaproteobacteria; order Kiloniellales; family JAKSDN01; genus CALJXB01. The sequence continues at coordinate 692 of JAWWCG010000314.1, forward strand.
GGTCTCCCTGGAAGACAACGGCATCGAGAACGTCCTGGAGCTGACCGGTCTGCCGCTCCCCTCGGTCTACAGCGCCGATCTCAGCGAGTTCGTCTTCGCGGCGGGGGTCAAGCTGCTGGAGACCGTCCGGCCCGACATCCTCTATCTCTCCACGACCGACTACATTCAGCACAAGCACGCACCCGGCTCCGAGGGCGCGAACGCCTTCTACCGCATGATGGACGGCTATTTCGCCAAGCTCGACGCCCTCGGCGCGACCCTCGCCTTGACCGCGGACCACGGCATGAAGGCCAAACACGACGCCAACGGCGAACCCGACGTGATCTACCTGCAAACCGTCATGGACGACTGGCTGGGCGAGGGTCAGGCCCGCGTCATCTGCCCGATCACGGACCCCTACGTCGTGCATCACGGGGCCTTGGGCGGCTTTGCCACCATCTACCTCGCCGGCGGCGACAAGACCGCCGATGTCGTGTCGCGCCTGCAGGCCCTGGACGGGATCGAGGCCGCCATGAGCCGCGAGGAGGGCTGCCGCCGTTTCGAGCTGCCGCCCGACAGGGTCGGCGACGTCATCGTCATCTCGACCCGGAACAAGGCTTTGGGCACCAGCCGCGAGCGGCACGATCTCTCGGGCCTGAAGGAACCCTTGCGGTCCCACGGCGGCCTTTCGGAACAGAAGGTGCCGTTGATCGTCAACCGGCCCGCGCCCTCCCTCGCGCCGGATCGCAGACTGCGCAACTTCGACATCTTCGACGTGGCGCTCAACTACGCCGCGTGACTCAGGAAAGGCGATACGACAATGGACAGCCCCTCCCCGGTCCGTCACGAAGCGATGCGTATCGCCGGCGAAATGGTCGACGCCGACGAGCGCATCGAGGTCCTCAACCCCTATGACAACAGCGTGGTCGGCACGGTCCCTCGGGGCCGGGCCGAGCATGCGCGCCGCGCCTTCGAGATCGCCGGCGCTTTCGAGCCCAAGCTGACCCGCTACGAGCGCCAACGCATCCTCATGCGCACGGCCGAGATCATCGTCGAGCGCAAGGACGAGATCTCCGATTTGATCACGGCTGAGCTCGGCATCTCGAAGAAGGACTCGCTCTACGAATGCGGCCGCGCGTACGACGTCTTTCACCTCTCGGGGCAGCTTTGCATCCATGACGACGGCGAGGCTTACTCCTGCGACCTGACGCCGCACGGCCAGAAGCGCCGGATTTTCACCCTGCGCCAGCCGCTCCAGGCGATCAGCGCCATCACCCCTTTCAATCATCCCCTCAACATGGTCGCGCACAAGGTGGCGCCGTCCATTGCCACCAACAACTGCATGGTCGCGAAGCCGGCGGAGGCGACGCCGCTCACCGCTCTCGTCCTGGCCGACATTCTTTACGAGGCGGGCCTGCCGCCGGAGATGTTCTCGGTCATCACCGCCGAGCCGAAGGACCTGGACGACGAGATGATCGTCAACCCGAACATCGCCCTGGTGACCTTCACCGGGGGCGTGCCGGCGGGCAAGTACATCGCCGGCAAACTCGGCTACCGACGCGGCGTGCTGGAGCTCGGCGGCAATTCGCCCTTGATCGTGATGGAGGACGCCGACCTCGAGCGGGCGTCGGCCATGGCGGTCGCCGGCGCGACCAAGAACTCCGGCCAGCGGTGCACGGCCGTGAAGCGAATCCTCGTCGTGGAGAGCGTCGCCGACGAGTTCGCCGCCTTGGCGACCGAGAAAGCGAAGAAGCTCACCTACGGCGACCCCAGCGATCCGGCGACCGACGTCGGCACGGTGGTCGACGAGGCGGCCGCCAAGCTGTTCCAGCAGCGCGTCCTGGACGCTGTCGAGGCCGGCGCCGAATTGCGGCACGGCAACAACCGGGAGGGCGCCGTCTTCCCGCCGACCGTCGTCGACCGCGTGCCCTTCGATTGCGACCTGGTCCGCGAAGAGACCTTCGGGCCCGCCATTCCGATCATTCGGTGCAAAGACATCGACGACGTGATCCGCGTCGCCAACTCGACGGCCTTCGGCCTGTCGTCGGGCGTCTGCAGCGACAATTGGACCTACATAAACCGTTTCATCCACGAGATCCGGACCGGCACCGTCAACGTGTGGGAAGTGCCGGGCTACCGCACCGAAATGTCGCCCTTCGGCGGCATCAAGGATTCCGGGCTCGGCTACAAGGAAGGGGTGGTCGAGGCGATGAAGAGCTACACCAACGTCAAGACCTTCTCCCTGCCGTGGGGCGTTTAGAGGACCGGAGGCCAGCGCCATGACCAGCAAGACACCCGCCCTCAGCCCCACCGGCGATCCCTGGCTGCTGACGCCGGGGCCGCTCACCACCTCGCCCGAGGTCAAGCAGGCGGCCCTGCACGACTACGGCTCCCGCGACACCCACTTCATCGCCCTCAACGCCGCGGTGCGGGAGCGACTCGTCGCCCTGATCGGCGGTGAAGAGACACACGTCGCCGTGCCCCTGCAGGGCAGCGGCACCTTCGTCGTCGAAGCCATGCTCGGCACCTTCGTGCCGCGCGACGGCAAGGTCCTGATCCTGGTCAACGGCGCCTACGGCAAGCGGATGACCAAAATCTGCCAGGTCATCGGCCGCGCCGCGGAGACTCTCGAGACCCCCGAGGACGTGCCCAACGACCCGCTCGCCCTCGACGCGGCGCTGGCCGCCGATCCCGGGATCGGCCACGTCGCCGTGGTCCACTGCGAGACCACCTCCGGCGTGCTCAACCCTCTGGCCGAGATCGCCGAGGTGACGGCACGGCACGGCCGCCGCCTGCTGATCGACGCCATGAGCGCCTTCGGGGCCCTGCCGGTCGCCGCGCGGGAGATCGCCTTCGACGCCCTCGTCGCGTCGTCCAACAAGTGCCTTCAGGGCACCCCCGGGCTCGGCTTCTGCCTGGCCCGCAAGGAGGCCCTCTTGGCCGCCGAGGGCAACGCCCATTCCCTCAGCCTCGACCTCACCGACCAGTACGTCGCCATGGAGAAGAACGGCCAATGGCGCTTCACGCCGCCGGTCCACACGCTCCTGTCCTTCCACCAGGCCCTGGCCGAGCACGAAGCCGAAGGCGGCGTCGAGGGCCGCGGCCGCCGCTACCGGGAGAACTGCCGGATCCTGGTGGACGGCATGCGCCGGCTCGGCTTCCAGACCCTGCTGCCCGACGCCCTGCAGGCGCCGATCATCGTCACCTTCCACATGCCGGCGGACCCGCGCTTCCGCTTCGAGGAGTTCTACGAGCGCATGCGCGCGCGCGGCTACGTCATTTATCCGGGCAAGCTGACCGTTGCGGAGTCCTTCCGCATCGGCTGCATCGGCGAACTGGGAACGACGGAAATGACCGGCGCGCTCCAGGCGATCGAGGAGATCCTCGCCGAGATGGCGGTGACAAACTGCACGCCGGCGGCCGCCTGAGGCCATGGCGGAGCGCCGGACAGCCCGCGAGATCGACCAGGGCCCGGCGCCCTCGGAAGGGGAGTCGAACCTCTCCCTCTTGCGGCGGCGCTGGGCGGCGGCCTCGGCGCACGCCGAGACCGACGCGCTGCTCGCCGCCGACGCGCGCCATTTCCTGCACCAGTCGGTCTCGACGCCCTGCCTGTCGGCGGTCGCCAAGGCCGAGGGCATCTGGATCGAGGACCTGGCCGGCCGCCGCTTCATGGACTTCCACGGCAATTCGGCGCACCACGTCGGCTACCGCCACCCGCGCCTGATCGCCGCCCTCAAGGCCCAGCTCGACGGGCTCACCTTCGCGCCGCGCCGCTACACCTGCGAGACCGCGGTGGCGCTCGCCGCCAAGCTGGCCGAGCTGGCGCCCGGCGCGCTGTCCAAGGCGCTGTTCGCGACCGGCGGCTCGGACGCCATCGAGATCGCCCTCAAGGTGGCGCGCGCCGCCACCGGGCGCTTCAAGACCGTCTCCTTCTGGGACGCCTTTCACGGCGCCGGCTTCGGCGCCGCCAGCGTCGGCGGCGAGGCGCTGTTCCGCTCCGGGCCGGTCGGCCCGCTGCTCGCCGGCACCGAGCACGTGCCGGTCTACGACTGCTACCGCAACCCCTTCGGCTACTCCCACACCGGCCGCGAGCCCCACGGCGCGCACTGCGGCAAGGTCTGCGCCGCCCTGATCCGCACCGCGCTGGAGAAGGAGGGCGACGTGGCCGCGGTGGTCGCCGAGCCGATGCGCGCCGTGCCCTACCTCGCCCCGCCCGGCTTCTGGCGGGAGGTGCGCCAGGCCTGCGACGACCACGGCGCGCTCTTGATCTTCGACGAGATCCCGACCGGGCTCGGCAAGACCGGCCGCCTCTTCGCCTGCGAGCACGAGGGCGTC
>JAWWCG010000315.1:0-5004 GCA_033720555.1 Kiloniellales bacterium
GAGCACCGGGTTCCAGTCCGGCGTGATGTCGTAGGCGCCGACCCAACTGGCGGTCAGCCGCGCATCGGCGAAGGACGGCACCCGCCGCGCCAGTTGCGCGCCCTGGAGCAGCGCGAAATCGTCGCCGACGTTCTCGTCCATGTCGTCGGGATGCGAGATCGGCGTGCCGTAGTCCCCGGTGCCGACCAGGGCGACGTCGCCGCTCGCCGGGCGGAAGTACATCTTGTTCTCCGTCGTCATGTCTTTGACGATCGGGTAGCGGCTGCCGTAGGGGTCCTCGGCGGCGAAGGTCAGCACGACGTGCCGCGAGACATCCAGGCGCAGGTCGAGGCCGAGCGGCTCCGCCAGGCTGCGCGACCAGGGCCCGCAGGCCAGCACCACAACCGGCGCGGAGATCGTCGCGTTCTCCGTCTCGACCCCGACGACGCGGCCGCCGGAGACTTGGACGCGCGTCACCGCCTCGCCGGTGCGGATCACGGCGCCCTTCTTGCGGGCCGCGCCGAGAAAGCTCGTGGTGGCGAGGTAGGGGTCGGCGTAGCCGGAGTCGGGCTCGTAGGCGGCGACGGCGATATCGGCCAGATTGAGCAAGGGATGGCGCTCGCGCGCCTCCTCGCGGCTGACCTCCGAGGTATGGGCGCCGACGCCCTGCTGCTGGCCCAGGGCGACGCGCATGGCCGCCGCCCGCGCGCCCTCCGGCGCGACGATCATGTAGCCGGTCCTGACGAAACCGCAGGCCGCCTCGTCGTCCTCCAGCCAATCCCGGAAGCGGTTGAACATCTCTAGGCTGCGCAGGGTGATTTGGGTGTTGGAGACGACGGAGTAGTGGCTGCGCACGATGGCGCAGCTCTTGGCGGTTCCCCCCTCGCACGGCCCGGCCTTGTCGACGACGCAGACTCTCAGCCCGCCGAGCTTCGCCAGGTGAAAGGCCGTCGACGCGCCGACGATCCCCGCGCCCACCACCACCGCGTCAAAGCTTTCGGACATCGACGACCTCCCACTGCGACAAGACGACGTTCGCTCCCGTTCGAGCGGGGGCCCTCACGGCGCTCGCATTCTAGCAGCCCGGGCCTGCAGGAGGGCGAACGGAATAGCATGCCGCCGGAAAATTGACATTGGGCTGGCGCCTGTTCACGATACCGGACAAGGGACCTCGGCGATAAGAGGTTACGAACGTCGACAAAGGGAGGATTGCATGAACAAGGCCTTGTACATCGGTGTCATCGCCGCATTCACAGCCGCCACGATCTCGGCCGCGAGCGCCGCGCAGTGCACGAACGAGCGCTTCAACAAGGTGATGGAGCGCGGCAAGCTGACCGTCGGCGTCAAGGCCGACTACAAGCCGTGGGGCTTCCGCGACACCGATGGCAACATCGTCGGCATGGAAGCGGACATGGCGCAGGACGTGGCGGATGTCATGGGCGTCGACCTCGAGCTGGTCGCGGTGCAGTCGTCGAACCGCATGCAGTTTCTCGAACAGGGCAAGATCGACCTGATGATCGCCACCATGTCCGACCGGCCGGACCGGCGTCAGATCGTCGGCATCACGCAGCCCAACTACTACACCTCCGGCACCAACGTGCTGTCGCCCAAGGCGGTCGGCCTGACCAGCTGGGAGGACCTGCGCGGCAAGCCGGTGTGCGGCAAGCACGGCGCCTTCTACAACAAGATCGTCGAGGATCGCTACGGCGCCGAGATCGTCGCCTTCACCGGCAACGCCGAGGCCAAGCAGGCGTTGCGCGACAAGAAGTGCATCGCCTGGGTCTACGACGATTCCTCGATCATGTCGGACCTGGCCTCGGGCAACTGGGACGACTACGAGATGCCGTTGACCTCCGAGGACGACAATCCCTGGGGGCTGGCGGTTCCGATCGAGGAAAAGGACTGCATCTTCGGCAACATGATGTCGGGCCTGACCTACAACTGGCATCAGTCCGGCCGCCTGATCGAGCTGGAGGAGAAGTGGGGCATCCAGCCCACCCAATACCTCAAGGATCAGCACGAGAAATATAACGACTGGCTGGCGGACCAGATGTAGGCCGAGACCGGCCACGCAGACCGCATCCGACCGCAAGGGGCGCCCGCGAGCCGGGCGCCCCGGCCTTTCCGTTCAGGCGCGCGGAGAAACTTGAGGCATGCTCGAGGCCTTTCAAGCGTTCTTTCGCGAGCTGGCCCAGTCCCATCCCAAGTGGAACTTCATTTTCTTCTACGACCCCGTGCAGGCGGAACGGGTGCTCAGCGGCCTGTCGATGACGATTCAGCTCAGCGTCTCCTGCATCCTCCTGAGCGTGATCATCGGCGTGGTGGGCGCCTGGCTGCAAGGCTCGCCCCTGCGCGTCCTGCGGGCCTTCGTCCAGGGCTACATTCAGTTCTTCCGCAACACGCCGCCGCTCATTCAGCTCCTGTTCTTCTATTTCGCGCTGGGGCAGTTCACGCCGACCCATTCGCCGGACGGCTGGCTGGAGGTGCCGATCATCTCCAACGTCGGCTGGGCCATCATCTCGCTCTCCTTCTTCGCCGGCGCCTTCAACGTCGAGATCTTTCGCGCCGGCATAGAGGCGGTGCCCGAGTCCACCAGCGAGGCGAGCGAGGCGCTCGGCATGAGCCGCTTTCAGACATACATCTATGTCGTCCTGCCGCTCGCCTTCCGAGTGAGCCTGCCGGCGCTCAACAACAATCTGGTCAACCTGGTGAAGACCACGACCCAGGCGCTCGCGATCGCGGTGCCCGAGCTCTTGTATCAGATGGTCAGCATCTACAACGACTACTCGACGGCGCAGAACGCGGCCATGGTCGTGCTTTTCTTCGCCTATATCCTGCTGGTCGGCGTTCTCGTCGTCGCCATGCACCGCTGGGAGCGGGCCATGCGCATCCCCGGCTATGGGACCTGACGTGCTCGGCCCGCGGCGCAGGATCCCGGGCCTGGACGAGCGCGCGCGCACCGATCTTGCGGTCCTGCACGCCTTCGCCGTGCGCGGAGCGGACCGGGCCGACGCCCTGCGCTTCTCGCGCTGGCTCGCCCGCGCCAGGCTTTGGGCGCCGGCGCTCCTGGCCCTGGCGCTCCTGTGGCCGGCCGCCGCCCTGGCGCAAAGCACCTACACCATGTCGCAAGCCTTCGACGCGCTCTGGCGCTGGCTGCCGCTGCTGGTGACCAGCGGCTTCACCCTCAACATCGTCATCAGCTTCCTGACCATGGCGATCGGCACCGCGGCCGGCGTCGTTCTCGGCCTGTGGCAGGTATCGGCCCTCGTCCCCCTGCGCCGCGTCGCCTGGTTCGTCACCCAGCTGTTCCGCAACTCCCCCTGGCTAGTGCTTCTGTTCATCGTGATGCTCGCCTTCCCCTTCGAGATCAGGCTCGGCGCCTGGGTGATCCCGGTGCCGGACTGGATGAAGGCGGTGTTCGGCCTCTCCCTGCCGATCATGGCGAACATCTCCGAGATCGTCCGCGGCGCCATCCAGTCGGTGCCCTCGGGCCAGTGGGAGGCCGCCGATTCCCTCGCCTTCTCGCGCCGGCAGACGCTGTGGCAGATCATCCTGCCGCAGTGCTTCAAGCGCATGATCCCGCCGTGGATGAACTGGTACGCCATCCTGACCATGGCGACGCCGCTGGTCTCGCTGCTCGGGGTCGAGGAGATCGTCACCCTGTCGCGCCAGGCCATGGAGGCCGAGAACAACCATCCCGAGCTGCTCATGCCGTTCTTCGGCTTCTGCCTGGTGATCTTCTTCGTCTACTGCTACCCCATTGCGCGCTGGACCCTACGGCTCGAGCGTCGCTTTGCCGTGAAACTCTGAGGCGAGGCGCAGATGGCTGAACAGGAATGGACGCCCGATCGACCGATCGTCTCGCTGCGCGAGGTGCACAAGTCCTTCGGCGACCTGGAGGTGCTGAAGGGCATCAGCTTCGACGTCATGAAGGGCGAGGTCATCTGCATCATCGGGCCCTCCGGCTCCGGCAAGTCCACGCTGATCCGCTGCATCAACGCCCTGAACGACATCCAGTCCGGCTCGATCACCGTCGAGGGCCAGGAGGTGCACGACCCCAAGCTCGACAAGCTGGAGCTGCGCAAGAAGGTCGGCATGGTGTTCCAGCAGTACAATCTGTTTCCCCACAAGACGGCGCTGGAGAACGTCATGATGGCGCCGCTCAAGGTGCTGAGGCAGCCCAAGGCCGAGGTCGAGCGGCGCGCCCGGGCGCTGATCCGCAAGGTGCGCCTGGACGGCAAGGAGGACAGCTACCCCGGCGAGCTGTCCGGCGGCCAGCAGCAGCGCGTCGCCATCGCCCGCTCGCTGGCCATGAACCCGGACGTCATGCTGTTCGACGAGGTGACGGCGGCGCTCGATCCGGAGACCGTCAAGGAGGTCCTGGTGACCATCAAGGAACTGGCGGCGGAGGGCATGACCTGCATTCTCGTGACCCACGAGATGGGCTTCGCCCGGGAGCTGGCCGATCACATCTACTTCACCGACCGGGGCGTGATCGTCGAGCACGGCCCGCCGAAGAGCTTCTTCTCCGACGCCAAGGACCCGCGCACCAAGGAGTTCCTCAGCCAGATCCTCTAGGCCGCCTCCCCGGCCTCGGGCTCAGATCCGGGCCAGCAAAGCGGGCAGCGCGAACACGATGGCGGGATCCCGGTCCACGTTCAGCCGAACGAATCGGCCGAGGGCGCCGTTGTCGCCCAGACCGGCCTTCTCCGCGCGCAAGATCTCGTCATCGACCCACGCCCAGTCCTCACGCCCAGTCCTCACGCTCAGTCCTCGGCCGCAACGGGCAGCGCCTCGCCGGATCTCGTCTAAGCCTTTGAGAGAAATGGTGACCCCAGCGGGAGGTTAGTTTTTCCCCAATGGAGTCAAGGGCTTGGAACGTAAATGAGGGCCTAGGGCCTCAACACCGCTCCGGATTGGGGGCGAAATGTACCACCGCCATGGGCCATCGGCAATAACGCCCTTCTACCCGAAATCACGCCATTCTGTGGCAATCTGCTAGTTTTGTTAGGTAAACATACAATA
>JAWWCG010000316.1:0-5003 GCA_033720555.1 Kiloniellales bacterium
CGCGACGTCCGGTCAAAAGCGCCCGTCCCCTATGGGTTGGCACAAACCAATTTGGTGGCTGGCGCTCCGCGTCGTTGCGGGGCGCGCCCGATGTGCCCGCATCGCCCGTCGCCCCGCGCCTAGCGGCCCATCCAGCCCAGAGCCAACAGCGTTGATCCAATCTGATCGGGTACTGCTCTGATGAACGTCGTCGTCGTCGAATCGCCGGCCAAGGCCAAGACCATCAACAAGTACCTCGGCAAGGACTACAAGGTCCTGGCGAGCTACGGCCACGTGCGGGACCTGCCGGCCAAGGACGGCTCGGTCCGGCCCGACGAGGGCTTCGCCATGACCTGGGAGGTCGACGCGCGGGCCAACAAGCGCATCAAGGAGATCGCCGACGCCCTCAAGGGCGCCAAGCGGCTCTATCTCGCCACCGACCCGGACCGCGAAGGCGAGGCTATCTCCTGGCACATCGCCGAGGAGCTGAACCGGCGGCGCGCGCTCGACGGCGTCGAGATCCATCGGGTGGTGTTCAACGAGATCACCGAAAGCGCGGTGAAGCAGGCGTTCGCCCACCCGCGCACCCTGAACCAAGAGCTGATCGACGCCTACCTGGCCCGGCGCGCGCTCGACTACCTGGTCGGCTTCACGCTCTCCCCGGTGCTCTGGCGCAAGCTGCCGGGCAGCCGCTCGGCGGGCCGGGTCCAGTCGGTCGCCTTGCGCCTGGTGTGCGACCGGGAGGCCGAGATCGAGGCCTTCCGGCCGCAGGAATACTGGAGCGTCGAGGCGGTCCTCGCCAAGCAGTCCGGCGAGACCTTCAAGGCCCGCCTGCACGAGCTCGACGGCCGCAAGCTGGAGAAGTTCGACCTGGCCGACGGCGACAGCGCCGAGGCCGCCTGCCGGCGCCTGCGCGACGCCCGGTCGTTCCAGGTCGAGCGGGTCGAGCCGAAAAAGACCCGGCGCAACCCGCAGCCGCCCTTCACCACCTCCACCTTGCAGCAGGACGCCTCGCGCAAGCTGGGCTTCGGCGCCTCGCGCACCATGCGCCTGGCGCAGCAGCTGTACGAGGGCGTCGACATCGGCGGCGAGACGGTGGGCCTGATCACCTACATGCGCACCGACGGCGTCCAGATCGCCGAGGAGGCGATCACCCAATCGCGCCGGCTGATCGAGACGAAATATGGCGGATCGTACGTGCCCGACGCGCCGCGCCGCTACACGAGCAAGGCCAAGAACGCGCAGGAGGCGCACGAGGCGATCCGGCCGACCGACCTCTCTCGCACGCCCGACCAGCTCGCCCGCGCGCTGGAGCCCGACCAGCGCAAGCTCTACGAGCTGATCTGGAAGCGCACCCTCGCCAGCCAGATGGAAAGCGCCCGGATCGACCAGGTGACGGTCGACGTCGCCGTCGACGGCGAGCGCGCCAAGCTGCGCGCCAGCGGATCGGTGATCGCCTTCGACGGCTTCCTTAGGCTCTATCAGGAGGGCCGCGACGAGAGCCGGGAGACCACCGACGGCGCCACCAACGGCGCCGGCTCCCCCGACTCACCCGACGGCGGCGACGGCCGCGGCGCGGCCGGCGAGGAGGAGCGGCGCCTGCCGCCGATCGCCGAGGGCGAGGCGCTCGAGCGCGGCGAGGTCAGCGCCAACCAGCATTTCACCACGCCGCCGCCGCGCTATAGCGAGGCCAGCCTGGTCAAGAAATTGGAGGAGCTGGGCATCGGCCGGCCGTCGACCTACGCCTCGATCCTCCAGGTGCTGCAGGACCGCGACTACGTTCGCCTGGAAAAGCGGCGCTTCGTGGCCGAGGACCGGGGCCGCGTGGTCACCGCCTTCCTGGCCGGGTTTTTCGAGCGCTACATCCAGTACAACTTCACCGCCGACATGGAGACCCAGCTCGACGACATCTCCGGCGGCCGCGCCGAGTGGACCGATGTGCTGACGCGCTTCTGGTCGGCCTTCATCAAGGCGGTCGAGGAGACCAAGGACCTGCGCATCGCCGAGGTGATCGACGCCCTCGACGCCGACCTGGGCCCGCACTTCTTCCCCATCGACCCGGAGCGCCCGGAGTTTAACCCGCGCGCCTGCCCGCAATGCGGCGACGGGCGCCTCGGCCTCAAGCTGGGCAAGAGCGGCGGCTTCATCGGCTGCTCCAACTACCCGGACTGCCGCTACACCCGGCCGCTGGCGGTGGTCGCGCCCGGCAGCAACGGCCTCGGCGAGGAAGGCGGCCGGACCCGCGAGCTGGGCCGCGACCCGGACAGCGGCCAAGCGGTGTCGCTGCGCAAGGGACCCTACGGGTTCTACGTCCAACTGGGCGAGGCCGACGGCGGCGACAAGCCCAAGCGGACTTCGCTGCCGCGCAAGGCGAACCCGGACGACGTCGACCTCAAGGCCGCCCTCGCCCTGCTGGCGCTGCCGCGCAGCGTCGGCCGCGACCCCGAAACGCAGGAGGAGATCACCGCCGGGATCGGCCGCTACGGCCCCTATATCCGGCGCGGCTCGACCTACGTCTCCCTGCGCGGCGACGACGACGTGCTGACCATCGGCCTCAATCGGGCCGTCGCCCTGCTGGCCGAGGCCAAGTCCAGGGGCGGCACGGGCCGCAGCCTGGGCGAGCATCCCGACGGCGGCGAGGTGACGGTCAGATCCGGGCGCTACGGCCCTTTCGTCAAGCACGGGCGGCTCAACGCCTCCCTGCCCAAGGGCACCGACCCGGACAGCGTGAGCCTCGATCAGGCGGTGGCGCTGCTGGCCGCCCAGGCGGAGAAAGCCAAGCAGAAGAAGGGGGCGGCGAAGCCCGCCGCGAAGAAGCCCGCCGCGAAGAAGCCCGCCGCGAAGAAGTCCGCCACGAAGAAGTCCACCGCGAAGAAGTCCACGGCGAAGAAGTCCACGGCGAAGAAGTCCTCCGCGAAGAAGAAGTCCTCCGCGAAGAAGAAGTCCTCCGCGAAGACATCCGCCGCCAAGAAGTCCGCGACGACACCCTCCGAGACCTGACGGCAACTCCGGTCATGGCCCGCAAGCGCTCCGAGCGGTCGTTTCCCACGCGCGAGGAGGTGCTGGATTTCATCCGCAGCGCCCAAGGCCCGGTCGGCAAGCGCGAGATCGCCCGCGCCTTCCAGATCCGCGGGCCCGAGCGGCTCGCCCTCAAGGAGATCCTGAAGGACCTGCGCCGCTCCGGCGACCTGCAAACGGGCGCCAAGAGGCGCTATCTCGCGGCCGGCGAGCTGCCGCCGGTGACGGTGCTGGAGATCACCGGGATCGATGCCGACGGCGAGCTTCTTGCCAAGCCGGCGGTTTGGCACGAGGAGGCGGCGCCGCCGCGGATCTACGTCTCGCCCGATCGCCGGCGCGGGGCCGCCGGTCCCGGCGACCGGGTGCTCGCCCGCCTGCGCCGGATCGACGCCGGCGTCTACGAAGCCACGCCCATGCGGGTGCTCGCCGGGGTGCCGAAGCGCATCATCGGCGTCTATCAGCGCGACGCCCGCGGCGGCCGCCTGCGGCCGACCGATCGCCGCGCCCGGGCCGAGCTGACGCTCGCCGCCGAGGACGCGGCGGGCGCGCGGCCCGGCGAGCTGGTCCTGGTCGAGCCGAAGCCGACCCACCGCCGGCTCGGCGCCCGCGAGGTGCGGGTGGTCGAACGGCTCGGGCGGATCGACGAGACCCGCGCCCTCAGCCTGATCTCGATCCACGAGCACGACCTGCCCACCGAGTTCACCCAGGCCGCCCTCGCCGAGGCCGCGGCCGCGGGACCCGCGGCCGCCGGCGGTCGGGAGGATCTGCGCGAGATCCCGCTGGTGACCATCGACGGCGCCGACGCCCGGGACTTCGACGACGCGGTCTGGGCGGAGCCGGACGGCGATCCGAACAATCCCGGCGGCTGGCACCTGGTGGTCGCGATCGCCGACGTGGCGCACTACGTCGCGCCGGGCTCCGCCCTCGACAAGGCGGCCTACGAACGGGGCAACTCGGCCTATTTCCCGGACCGGGTCGTGCCCATGCTGCCGGAGGCGCTCAGCAACGGCTGGTGCTCGCTCAAGCCGGACGAGGAGCGCCCCTGCCTGGCGGCGCACCTGTGGATCGACGGCGACGGCCGGGCGCTGCGCCATCGCTTCCTGCGCGGCCTCATGCGCTCGGCGGCGCGGCTCACCTACGGCCAGGCGCAGGCCGCCTGGGACGGCCGGCCCGACGAGGCGACGGCGCCGCTCCTCGAGGGGGTGGTGCGGCCGCTGTTCGGCGCCTATCGGGCGCTCGCCCGGGCGCGACAGGCGCGCGGCACCCTCGACCTCGACCTGCCGGAGCGCCAGGTGGTGCTCGGGCCGGACGGCGAGGTGGCGGCGATCCGCCCGAGCGAGCGCTACGACAGCCACCGCCTGATCGAGGAGTTCATGATCGCCGCCAACGTCGCCGCCGCGGCGACCCTGGAGGACGCCCGCCAGCCCTGCATGTACCGGATCCACGAGGCGCCCGACCCGCAGAAGCTGGAGGCGCTGCGCCAGGTGCTCGACGGCCTCGGCTTGCGCCTCGCCCGCGGCCAGGTGATCAAGCCGCGCCTGTTCGGCCACATCCTCGACAAGGTGCGCGGCCGGCCGGAAGCCGCCATGGTCAACGAACTGATCCTGCGCAGCCAAAGCCAGGCCGCCTACGCCCCCGACAACGTGGGCCACTTCGGCCTGGCCTTGGCCCGCTACGCCCACTTCACCTCGCCGATCCGCCGCTACGCCGACCTGCTGGTCCACCGCGCCCTGATCGCCGGGCTCGGCCTCGGCGGCGGCGGCCTCCCGCCCGACGCGGCGGCCCAGTTCGCCGAGCAGGCGCGCCATATCTCGATGACCGAACGGCGCGCCCAGGCCGCCGAGCGCGAGGCCGTGGACCGCTTCACCGCCGCCTTCCTGAAAGCGCGGATCGGCGAGGTCTTCACCGGGCGGATCAACGGGGTCACCCGCTTCGGCCTGTTCGTGACCCTCGACGACAGCGGCGCCGACGGCCTGGTGCCGATCAGCACCCTGCCGGATGACTAC
>JAWWCG010000317.1:0-5002 GCA_033720555.1 Kiloniellales bacterium
GCTGATCGCGGAGATGGGCGGCCTGGCCGAGAGCCAGCTCGCCGACGCGGTCGAGGCCATGCGGCGGCGCGACGCCGACCTCGCCCGCAAGGTGGCCAAGCGCGACCAGCGGATCGACGCCCTGGAGCGCGAGGTCGACGCGCTGACCATGCGGGTGCTGGCCTTGCGCCAGCCGATGGCCGAGGACCTGCGCACGGTGATCGCGGCGCTGAAGACGTCGAGCGATCTGGAGCGCGTCGGCGACTACACGCGCAACATCGCGAAACGCACGCTGGCGCTGACCCAGCTCCGGCCGATCGGCAGCGCGACCCAGACCATCGCGCGCATGGCGGCGCTGACCCAGGACATGATCAAGAACGTGCTGGACGCCTACGTCGGGCGCGACGCGGCCCTGGCCCAGGACGTGCGCTTGAGCGACGAGGAGGTCGACCAGCTTCACACCAGCCTGTTCCGCGAGCTCCTGACCTACATGATGGAGGACCCGCGCCATATCACCACCTGCACCCATCTCTTGTTCATCGCCAAGAACGTCGAGCGCATCGGCGACCACGTGACCAACATCGCCGAGCACGTGCACTTCATGGTGTGCGGCGAGCCGCCGGCGCCCGACCGGCCCAAGGACGACCGCTCCAGCATCACCGTGGTCGACCAGCCGCAGCCGGCGCCGCGTGCCGAGGCGGGATCTCGCAGCGCGCGGACCTAACGGACATGGCAAGGCGAAGACCGCCGGGCGGGATCGGCCGGCCGCTGAACGCAACCGCCGCTTAACGCACTCACAGCGTTCCCGGGCCAAAGTGCCCCGGCAATCGGATGGCGCCGACTCCGCAGACCAACGTATATAGTCCAGCCCGATGAAGACCGACCCCCTGACGCCGGACGCGGAGGACGCGCGGTGCCGCTCGCTCGAGCGGTCCTCCGGGCTCGCCGGGCCGGGCGCCGGGGCGTTGCCCGGGTCGTCCGCCTGGCCGGGCGTTGGGTTGGGCGCCGAGGCGCCGGTCGCGGTCATCGACATCGGCTCCAACTCGGTGCGCCTGGTCGTTTTCGAGAGCGGCACCTGTCAGCCGACGGCCCTGTACAACGAAAAGGTCCAATGCGGCCTGGCCCGCGACCTGCCGGCGAGCGGCCTCCTCCACCCCGGCGGAGTCGAAAAGGCGCTCGCGAGCCTGGAACGCTTCGTCGCCCTGTCGCAGGCCATGGGCGTCGGCCAACTCGATCTGCTGGCGACGGCGGCGGTCCGCGACGCCGCGGACGGCGCCGACTTCGTGGCAAGCGTGCGCGAACGCTTCGGTTTGTCGGTCAGGGTCCTGAGCGGCGAGGAGGAGGCGCGGCTCTCGACCCTGGGCGTCACCTGGGGGGCGCCGCGCGCCAAGGGCGTCATCGGCGACCTCGGCGGCGGCAGCCTCGAGCTGGTGGCCATGAAGCAGGGCGAGATGCACCAGCAGGCGACGCTGCCGCTCGGCACGCTGCGACTGATGGCGGCGGTGGGCAACGATTTGTCGGCGGCGCGCAACCTGATCGACGAGGAGATCGCGCGCCTGGACTGGCTCGATCTGGAAGGCCGCGCGAGCTTTTACGCCGTCGGCGGAACCTGGCGCGCCCTCGCCCGGGTGCAGATGGCGCTGAGCGACTATCCGCTGCGCGTGATTCACGGCTACCGCCAGCCGCGCCGGGTGATCAAGAGCGTCTCCGGCCTCGTCGCCCGACAGACCGGCCGCTCGATGGCCGGCCTCGCCAGCCTGGGCGCCGCCCGCCGCGAGACCCTGCCGCTGGCGAGCCTGGTGATGTGCCGGATCCTGGCGGCCGTCCGGCCGAAGCACGTCGTCTTCTCCGGTTTCGGCCTTCGCGAGGGCTGGCTGTTCGAGCAGCAGTCGGACATGCTGCTGGGCAAGGACCCCTTGATCGGCATGGCCGAGGACTGCACCCGGCGCAGCGGGCGCTTCGGCGACCGCGGCAAGGCCCTGTTCGCCTGGATCGGACCGCTGTTTCCCAAGAAGGGCCGCAAGCGTCGACGGCTGCGCCGCGCGGTCTGCCACTTCGTCGACATCGCCTGGCGCGAGCATCCGGAATACCGGGCGACCTACGCGCTCGAGCGCATCTTGCAGTGGCCGGGCCTGGCCGCGAACCACCGGGAGCGGGCCTTCATCGCCCATAGCCTCTTCGTGCGCTACGGCGGGACCGGCACGTCGCCGGTCGTCCAGACCCTGCTGAGCCGGGAAGACCAGTACGAGGCGCAGCTCCTGGGCCTCGCCCTGCGTCTCGCCATGACCCTCGCGGTGGGCGACGTCGAGCCGCTGTCCCACGCCAAGCTGGTGCTCGAGAAGGGACGCCTCGAGCTGAACCAAACCGCCGCCGGCTCGCTGGCCTCCGGCGAACTCGTCGAGCGCCGCCTCGGGCAGCTGCAAAAGCTGATCGGCGAGATCGGCGACGACGCCTCCCTGCGCTTTCTCCCCTAGCCCAGCATCGGCGCTTGGCCCGCTTAGGCCGCGGGCGGAGAGTCGGGCCCGCTATAGTCGTCGCAGCCCGTCGCCAGGGCGAAGCAGGCCAGGCGAATCGCCTTGGGAATCGCGACCGGCGCGCCGTCGCGGACCCCCTTTTCGTAGTACTGGACCACGCGGCGCTTGAGGCCCAGCGCCTCGGCCGCCTGCTTCTGCGACAGGTGGAGCGACTTCCGCCAGCGCTTGAAATCCGACGGTTTCATCACGCGATCGTCGACATCGCCTTGATGAACTTTGTCTTTTTTCGACTTCTTCATGGTCGCGATTGACCTCCGGCCGCCCGGAGAGGTCCCGAATGTGACAGAGATCCCGCCCGTGGCCAAGGCAAAAAAGCGCACTTGGTGCACTTTTCCACCTTGAAAAAGCGCACAGCATGCGCATATCCTGGTCACTGGCGCACGACGTGCGCACACATTGCGGCGCAAAGCGCGCCGCAGACGAGAGTTCGCCAACGCCGGAGACGGACGGAAAACGCCAACGCGGGAACAGCCGCCGGCCGCAAGGTCGGCGTCCCGCCGGCCGCGCAGCCGAGGAGCCTCGATCCGCTCACCGGCTCACGGGGGCTCGGACAGCCCGGAGGGCAAAAGAATGGATATCTTGATGATCTATTGGAAGTCGGTGTGGGCCCACAGCCATCGGGACGCCTCGAGCCTGCTGGCGGGCCACAGCAGCGCCGAGATCGACGCCTACGAGCGCCGCCTCCATCCCGCGACCCTGGCCGCCGCGCCCGCTCGCCGCGCCAGCGTCGTGCGCCTGGACGGCACGCCCTGGAGGGCCGAAGCCCCTAGGACCGACGAGACCCGACATTGATCTCGCGGACCCGGGCCGCATGTGCTAGGCCTCGCGCGCAGCCCGCCGGGCTGCCGTTGCGACGAAGCGAAACCAGGCCGCCACGCCGGCCGCCTCCTGCGCCCCGGGTCCGATGAGCTCCACCAAGCCACTCTTCAATTGCGAGCGCTGCCCCGCCTATTGCTGTTCCTATCCGGTGATCGAGGTCACCAAGAAGGACCTGCGCCGGCTCGCGAAGCATTTCGGCCTGAGCCTCGAGCAGGCGGTCAAGAAGTTCACCAAACGCAACCCGGAAGGCAAGAAACGCGTGCTGCGCCACAGGAGCGACGAGCACTTCGGATCGGTGTGCCGCTTCCTCGACCGGGAGACCCGGGCCTGCACCGTCTACCACGCGCGGCCGCAGATCTGCCGCGACTTCCCCGGCACCCGGCGCTGCGGCTATTACGAGTTCCTCAAGTTCGAGCGGGACCTGCTGAAGGACCCGGACCACGTCGCCACCACCTACAACACCTAGCCCGACCGAGCGCTAGGTGTTTGATCTCGGGTTTTGATGGTGCAACCTTGTCCGGAGAATGGAAGGATGCGCTATGGGACAGATTCTTCACGGCTGCGCCACGACGACAGAGGCAGTGCGTCGAGCAATACAAGATAGTCAAGAGAGCCTGAGAGTGCTGGCAGGACGCTATGGAATTAACCCGAAGACGGTCGCCAAGTGGAAGAAGCGGAGCTTCATTAGAGATTTGCCAACGGGGCCGAGAGAGCCGCGCTCAACGATCCTCACGGTCGAGGAAGAAGCAATCATTGTCGCGTTTCGTCGTCACACCTTGCTGCCGCTGGATGACTGCCTCTATGCGCTACAGGCGACCATCCCGCATCTGACGCGGTCGTCTTTGCATCGCTGCCTTCAACGCCACGGGATCAGCCGGCTTCCCGAGGTCGAAGGCGATAAGCCGGCGAAACAGAAATTCAGGCGCTACCCCATCGGCTACTTTCACATCGACATCGCCGAGGTGCGGACGGCTGAAGGCAAGCTTTATCTCTTCATCGCGATTGACCGGACATCGAAATTCGCCTTTGTGCACCTCGTCGAACGCGCCAACACGAAGACGGCATCAGCCTTCCTTGACGCGTTGGTCGAAGTGGTTCCCTACCGCATCCATACCATTCTCACCGATAACGGCATCCAGTTCGCCGACCTGCCAAAGAACCGCAAGGGACCAACCGCAAAGTTCCGCGGCCACCCTTTCGATCGGGCTTCCCAGCGCCACGGGATTGAACATCGTCTCACGAAGCCGAACCACCCTTGGACCAATGGCCAGGTCGAGCGGATGAACAGGACAATCAAGGAGGCGACCGTCAAACGCTACCACTACGACAGCCATGACCAGCTGCGTTGTCACCTCGACGACTTCGTCTCCGCCTACAACTTCGCCCGGCGGCTGAAGACCCTCAAGGGCCTCACGCCTTACGAATACATCTGCAAAATATGGACAAAACAGCCCGAACGATTCAGGCTCAATCCTGTCCATCAAATGCCGGGACTAAACACCTAGGGTCCGGACTCATAACCAGTAGATGACGGCGGCAGCAAGAACGATCGCAGCTAGGAAGTTAGTTGCGATTTTGTCATAGCGTGTAGCAATGCGGCGAAAGTCCTTTATCCGCCCGAACATGCGCTCGATGGCATTGCGTCCGCGGTAAAGCTGAGGGCTGAAGCA
>JAWWCG010000318.1:0-4999 GCA_033720555.1 Kiloniellales bacterium
CCGGGCGGTGCGTCGCCGGGCGCGGCGGCGGGCTCGGAGCTCGGCTCGGCGGCGGGCGCGGCGGCGGCCGGCCCCGAGAGCGGCCCCGAGACCGTCTGCCCGGGCGTCTCCCTGGGCGTCTTCTTGACCACGGCCAGATGCACTTGGGCGATCGAGGCGGCCGAGACCGGCCGCTCCTCGAAGCGGGCGAACAGCGCCTCGATCGGGCGGCCAAGCTCGCGCTCGACGGTGGCGCGGGCGGCGGCGCTGTCGAAGGGCGGCAGCCGGTCCTGCAGCTCGGAGAGGTCGGCCGCCAGTTGCTCGCCGAGGAGGTCGGCGCGGGTCGAGAGGAATTGGCCGAGCTTGATGAACGTCGGGCCGAGCTCGTTGAGCGCCCGGGCAAGCTTCTGTCCGGGCCGTCCCTCGACGTCGCGGCGCGAGCCCAGGCGCGCCACCCAGAGCAGGCCCGGCGCCACCTTCAGGACCTCGAGCGCGGCCAGCGCGTCGTATCGGGCCAGGGTGCGGGCGATGGCGAGCAGCCTGAGAACGGTGCGGATCGGGCGCAGCATGGAGTCTACGGAGTCTAGAGACGCCAGGCCGAATGCAGGGCGGCGATGCCGCCGGTCAGGTTGCGGTAGCGCACCTGACCAAAGCCGGCCTCCGCGATGAGCGCGGCCAGGTCGTCCTGCGGCGGGAATTTGCGGATCGATTCGACCAGGTAGCGATAGGCGTCTCGGTCGCCGGCGACCCATTCGCCGAGCGCGGGCAGCACCTTGAAGGAATAGAGGTCGTAGAGGTCGGCGACGAGCGGCACCGCCACCCGGCTGAACTCGAGACAGAGAAAGCGCCCGCCGGGCTTGAGGACGCGGCGCGCCTCGGCGAGCGCGGCGTCGATATGCGTGACGTTGCGCAGGCCGAAGGCGATGGTGTAGGCCTCGACGCTGCGGTCGGCCAAGGGAAGCGCCTCGGCGTCGGCGCAGACCCAATGGGGGCTGCCGGCGCGGCCGGGCAGGATGCCCTGGTCGATGGCCCGGCCGCGTCCGATCTCCAGCATCTCGGGCGTCAGGTCGCAGATCACGATCCGCCCGGCCTGCCCGGCGCCGAGACGCGCGATCACGCGCAGCGCGATGTCGCCCGTGCCGCCGGCGACGTCGAGCAGGCGCAGCCCGGGACGCGGCGCCAGCCAGTCCACCATGGTCTGCTTCCACAAGCGGTGGATGCCGCCGGACATGAGGTCGTTCATGAGGTCGTAGCGGTCGGACACGCGCTCGAAGACGCCGCGGACCCGGCGCGCCTTCTCGGGCTCCGGCACCCTCTCGAACCCGAACGGAACGAGACGCTCGGCGGGCTCGGCACCGTCGCCGGGCGGCTGTGAGGCTTTGTCGCGCATCATGGCGCGGACCATAGCGTGCGCCCCGGCTTCGCGCTACTGTGAGGACGGCCAGGGGCGGCGCGCCGGCAACGCGTCGTCCGCCGCCCCGCCAGGACCGACGATGCGCGAAGGACCCCGTCCGCCTTGCCCGAGCTTCCCGAAGTCGAAACCGTCGTGCGCGGGCTGAGGCCCCATCTGGAAGGACGAAGACTGGCGCGCGTGGTGCAGCGCCGGGCGGACCTGCGTTTTCCCTTGCCGGAGAACTTCGCTGGCAGGCTGGAAGGACGGCGGGTGTTGGGCGTGGATCGCCGCGCCAAGTACATCCTGGTCCGGCTGGAGGGCGAGGAGACCCTCTTGTGTCATCTCGGCATGTCGGGGCGCATGGTGCTGGTTGCCGACAACGCCGCGCCCTTGGCGGCGCACGACCACGTGGTGTTCGAAACCGACGCCGGCATGGCGATCCGCTTCAACGACGCCCGGCGCTTCGGCATGATGGACCTGGTGGCGAGCGACCAATTGGCGGCGCACAGGCTGCTCTGCGCGCTCGGGCCGGAGCCGCTCGGCAACCAGTTCAACGGCACGACCCTGGCCGCCGTCCTGAAGAACCGGCGTACGCCGATCAAGGCGGCGCTGTTGGATCAAAGAGTCGTCGCCGGGCTCGGCAACATCTACGCCTGCGAGGCCCTGTTCTTCGCCGGCCTGTCGCCGCGCCGCCAGGCGTACACCGTACAGGGCGGGCGCGCCGAACGCCTGGCCTGGGCCGTGCGCGACGTCTTGTCGCGCGCGATCGAGGCCGGCGGCTCGAGCCTGCGCGACTATGTCCAGGCCGATGGCGAGCTGGGGTACTTCCAGCATCACTGGGCGGTCTACGACCGCGAGGGTCGGGCCTGCCCGGACTGCGTCTGCGAGCTCGCCGCCGGCGGCGGCATCCGCCGGCGCGTGCAATCGGCCCGCTCCACCTTCTATTGTCCGGTCCGCCAGCGCTAGCGCGTCGCGGACTCGCCTTGACGCGGTTCCGATCGGCGGCTATAAGCGCCGCGCTTTCTCGGGTTCATCGCAGGTCAAGAGGCAATGGCGCACCATCAATCCGCCAAGAAACGGATCAGACGAAACACGCGCAGCGCCGTCAGCAATCGCGCGCGCGTCAGCCGCATCAGGACTTTCGTGAAGAAGGTCGAGACGGCGATCGGCGCCGGCGACAAGGCGGCGGCCGAAGCGGCCTTCAAGGCGGCGCAACCCGAGCTGCATCGCGGCGTCAACAAGGGCGTTCTCCACCGCAACACTGCGGCGCGAAAGATTTCCCGCCTCAGCGCGCGCGTCAAGGCGATGGGCTGAGTTTCCTGCCGCGGCCGGCGGGCCGCGAGAAAACCACTTCAACCACGTAGCCCAGGAGCCTGTCGAGGCTCGTTTTTCGTCGGCGCCGACGAAGCCCCGCCGGGGTTTTCGCGACGCGCGGCGCGGCCGGCGCGCGACAGAGCGTAACGCAACCCGAGGTAGAATTTTTCGAGGCGTGTTCCGTGCCCGTCCGGAAATTTTCCGCCGTTCTCCTTTCGATCTGCTTGCCACGATGGGGAGAGGCGCGTTAATGTGCGCGCATCAACGGGGGCAGAAAAACCAAGTATTCGCAAGAATACATAAATAAAAAATCTCCCCTTGACTTGCGAAGCTCTCGCATAGTTGTAATTCGGGGTGGGTATGAAAGTGCGGCAATCGCTCATGAACGACTGTAATCGTATGTTCGAAGTTGCCGGACGGGGGTCCATCCGAATACAAACAATAGTTGTTCATGAAACCTTCTGAATCAGGAGACGGGAAGCGAAATGACCGCCACTTTTCTTCCCCTCTCGCAGCTAGATGGGACAACCGATGGCGTCGGCCGGATCGGCCTTGGGGGATCCGCCTTCGGTTACTGGCTCACGAGTTGGGGTACGATACGAGGACGCGTTTTTGCCGGGCATGGGGGGGACGGACATGCACTATGGTGATGTCGATCCCTTGGTACAGGAACGCTGGGCGCGGGTGCGCGGGCGGTTGCGCGCCGAGGTCGGCGAGGCGGCATTCCGTAGCTGGCTGAAGCCGCTCACTCTCGTCAACTCGCAAAGCGGTTCGGTGCGCATGGCGGTGCCGACGCGTTTCATGCGCGATTGGGTCCAAAGCAACTACGCGGACCGCATTCGCCTCCTGTGGGTCGAGGAGGACGAAAAGGTCAACCGCGTGGACATCGTGGTCCAGGTGCCGCATCGCCCCGCCGCCAAGCCGGACGGCCAAGATGGCCCGGCGCGCGCCGGAAACGGCGCGGCGGAGGGCCGGGCGGCGGCCGAGCTCAGGGCCCGCGCGCGGCCGCGCCGCGCCGAGGGCGAGCGGGCGGAGCCCGCGGCGTGCGAAATCAGCGCCCCGCTCGATCCGCGTTTCACCTTCGACAACTTCATCGTCGGCAAGCCCAACGAGCTCGCCTACGCGGCGGCGCGGCGCGTCGCCGAAGCCAATGTCGTGCCGTTCAATCCGCTGTTCCTCTATGGCGGGGTCGGGCTCGGCAAGACTCACTTGATGCACGCCATCGCCTGGCAGATCCGCAAGCGCACGCCCAACCGCAAGGTCGTCTATCTCTCGGCCGAGAAGTTCATGTACCAGTTCGTGCGCGCGCTGCGGACCAAGGACACCATGTCCTTCAAGGAGCAGTTCCGCTCGGTCGAGGTGCTGATGATCGACGACGTTCAGTTCATCGGCGGCCGCGAAGCGACCCAGGAGGAGTTCTTCCACACCTTCAACGCGCTGGTCGATCAGAACCGTCAGGTGGTGATCTCCGCCGACAAGAGCCCGTCGGACCTGGAGGGCGTCGAGGAGCGCATGCGCTCGCGCCTCGGCTGGGGGCTGGTCGCCGACATCCATCCCACGACCTACGAGCTGCGCCTCGGGATCCTGCAGTCGAAGTGCGAGCAGTTGGGCGCCGAGGTCCCGGAGAAGGTCCTGGAGTTCCTCGCCCACAAGATCACCTCCAACGTGCGCGAGGTGGAAGGCGCGCTCAATCGGATCGTCGCCCACACCACCCTGGTGGGCCGCCCGATCGCGCTGGAGACCACGCAGGAGGTCCTGCACGATCTGCTGCGGGCCAACGACCGACGGGTGACCATCGAGGAGATCCAAAAGCGCGTCGCCGAGCACTTCAACGTGCGCATCGCCGACATG
Source organism: Kiloniellales bacterium (assembly GCA_033720555.1). Classification (GTDB taxonomy): domain Bacteria; phylum Pseudomonadota; class Alphaproteobacteria; order Kiloniellales; family JAKSDN01; genus CALJXB01. The sequence goes on from JAWWCG010000318.1 coordinate 4,538, forward strand.
CACTCCGCGCGGCGCGCCCGGGCGGTGGCCCGGCCGCGCCAGGTCGCCATGTACCTGGCCAAGCAGCTCACCTCCCGCTCGCTGCCGGAGATCGGCCGCAAGTTCGGCGGCCGCGATCACACCACCGTCATGCACGCGGTGCGCAAGATCGAGGAGCTGAAGACAACCGACAGCAGCTTCGCCGAAGACGTCGATCTGCTGCGGCGCATGTTGGAGAGCTGAAGCGCCCGCGCGCCGCGCCCGCCCGCGGCGGCGCGCGGCCGGCCAATCGGACGACCAAGCGAGCGGCCAAACGGGCGGCCAAACGGGCGGCCAAACGGGCGGCCAAACGGGACTGTGGCGGCGGTCCCGGATCGCCTTCCGGCGGCCGATCGCCGTCGCCGGGCAGACGCCCCGCGCCGCTTGCGCGCGGGGGTCCGCCGGGCTTGCCAAAAAGCCCGAAAAGGCTTACCTAACCCCCCG
>JAWWCG010000319.1:0-4998 GCA_033720555.1 Kiloniellales bacterium
AGGCCATCGCCCGGTAGCGCTGCACGTGGATGCCGAGGCTCTCGGCCAGGCCCTCGTCGGTATAGATGGCCTTGAAGGTCTTGCCCACCCGCGAGCGGTCCAGGCGATAGAGGAACAGGAGGCACAGTGCGGCGATGGCGAGGACGAAGTAGTAGTATGGGATGGGCTCGAAGAAGTCGATCGTGCCGAGCTCGCCGGAGGGGATGCCGATCATGCCGCGCGGGCCGCCAAAGGGATCGCGGAACTTCACCCAGCACAGCCGGATCAGCTCGCCGAGCGCGAAGGACGCGATGAAGAACCCGAAGCCCTTCGTGCGCAGAAGTGGTGTGACGACGATCAGCCCGACGACGGCGGCCACCGCCGCCGATAGCGGCACGGTCAGAAGGATCGACAGGTCCCACCACTTCGAGATGAGGGCGGTCGCATAGGCGCCGCTCCCCATGAGGACGATATGCGAGAGCGACCAATCGCCGGTGGTCGTGATCAGCCGGTAGCTCGACACGAGAATCAGATTGATCAGGAAGAGGATCAAGACCTCCACCGAGTACGTCCCGACCGCGAAGGGCGCCACGCTCGCGAGCGCCAGAATGCCGGCTAGACAGAGGATCGACTTCCAATTCATGAGACTCACGCCCGCACGCGGCCGAGCAGGCCCTGGGGCCGCAGGATCAGCACCAGGGCCATGAAGGCCACGCCGACCATCTGGGCGACGATCGCATCGGACAGCGTCGTCGCGAAGGTGTGGATGAAGCCGAGCAGGATGGCGGCGAGGACGGCGCCGGCGATGCTCTCCATGCCGCCCATGATGACGACGATGAAGGCGGTGAGGATCACGCCGTGACCCATATAGGGGGTGACCGGGTGGATCGGCGCCATCAGGGCGCCGGCCAGGCCCGCCGACGCCCCGGACAAAGCCATCGCCAGGACGGTCATGCGGTTCAGCTTGATGCCCTGAAGCCGGGCGGTCTCCGGGTCTTGGGCGCAGGCGCGCAAAGCCTTGCCGGCGCGGACCCTATAGAGGAAGGCCCAAAGCAGGCCAAGCATGACGAAGGCGGTCGGGATGATCAGCAGACGCTGCCAACCGACGTTGGCGCCGAAGATCTCCGCCGCGCCCATATAGGGCGTGGGCACCGACCGCATCAAGCCGACGCCCCAGGTTTGGCCGACCAAGACCTGGAGGATGAACGCCAGCCCCGCCGTCGCCATGAAGCCGGCCAGGACGTTGCCCCGGGTCGGCAGGAAGATGAGCCGCTCCGTCGCCACGCCCATGGCGCCGACGATGGGCACCGCCATCAGGACCGCGGCGGGAAAAGGCCAGCCAAGCAGGGCGTAGAAGACATAGACCACGTAAGCGCCCGCCATGAAGAACTCGCCATGGGCGAAGTTGGCCATCTTCATGACCCCGAACGCCATGGCCAGTCCGACGGCGACGATCGCGTAGATCGATCCGGCAACGATCGAGTTGGCGATCGTCTGGATCAGCGTTGCCACATCCATCTTGCGAAGCCTTGGCGAGACGTGACGGCGGAGAGTGGACCGAGCGGTCCCGCGGGACGCCGATCGTGGGCGTCCCGCGGGAGGGTGGGTCGCCCGGATCTATCTCTGGTAGTGCATCTGGCCCTTGTCCTCGACCACCTTGATGATCTGGTCCTTGCGCGAGTCGAACCACTGCTCGAAGCGAACCTGGGCCTGAACGCGCTTCGTGCCGCCGCGCGTTTCGTTGATCGGGATCGGCGGCGAGATCATGTTGTCGATGCCCCACATGTCGGCGCCGCCCATCTTCGCCGGGCCGAGAATGGTCGGGAACGATTCTTGCGCGCGCAGGGCCTCGAGCGTCGCGTCCGGCTCGAAGGTGCCGGCGAGCTGGGCCCCTTCCGCCCAAACCTTGAAGGTGATGACGTGATCCCAGTCGATTCCAGTGATCTCGCGGTGCACGTCCTCCGGCGCCCCCGGCCCGTAGCGGCCCATCCATTCCGTGATGAAGTCGTGCTGCCAGGAGGGCGTGCCCCACCACGGGTCGTCGAACAGCGGGAAGCTGTCCGTCGCGCCTTCCAGATACTCGACCGGGACCTTTTGCAGGATCGATTCGGTGTCGAGGTAGTTCGCCGAAATGATGCCTTCGAAGCCTTGCAGATGAAGCTGCTCGATGATCTGCACCACGAAGGTCGGGTAAGACAGATTGAGGCTGACCACGTCCGGCTTGGTCGCCAGCATGGCCGTCACGACCGGGGCGAAGTCCGTGGTCTCGATGGCGTAGTGCTCGTCGTAGACGACGTCCCAGCCGTCGGCCAGGGCCGAGCCGACCTCCCAGGCTTGCGAGGTCAGGCCGATGGTGTCGTCCTGAGAGACCACCGCCCACTTCTTGAGGGAGGGGTTGGTGAAGCGGTGATAGTACGGCCGCAGCATGTCGATGCGCGGCGTGACGTCGCCGCCGGCGATCAGATAAGGGCGATCCGGCTTGATGTCCGTGGAGATCAGGCTGGCGTAGACCACCCCTTTCTTGGACAGGAAGGGATGGGTGGCGTCGGCCGGGTTGCCGCCGATCGCGCTGATGAACTTAACGTCGTTCTCCAGCACGAGCTGCTTGGCGCCTTGCAGGGCCTTGCTGCCGACGGCTTCGTCGTCGAAGGCGAACATCTTGATGGGATGGCGCTTGCCGTCCACGAGCAGGCCGCCTTCGGCGTTGACGCGGTCTATGAAGATCTGATTGCCCGTGAGGCCGGGCAGGCCCCAACCGGCGTCCGGACCGGACAGCGCAGCCAGGAAGCCGACGTTGATGATGTCGCCGACGGGCTCCGACGTCTGCGCCCTGGCTGACTTGATTAGGCTGGGGACCTCGAAAACGCCGCTTGCCGAGGCGGCCGCCGCGCCGATGATGGCGGCACTGGTTGTCTTGAAGAAGTCCCGCCGTGTTACGCCCAGTCTCGGTATCATCGAGTGTCCTCCCTGTTATGGACTCGTTCGCTTAGGTGCTGATTTTCGCCCGGCATTCTCGGCTCGGGTCGTGGCCGGCCCGTTTGGCGCGCCGGGGAGGCGCGAGGGATAGCGGGCCGGGCCGCGGGTCATGGGACCGCGCAACGGGTGTTACGTTGCACCGCGCGGCGTATGCCCCCTTTGGCGGCCCGATGGCATCCGACGGCCGGGGCTTTGGGATTAGAAATCCTGACATGTCGACTCGGCCTGTTGACATGATCGCAAGCATCTTTTCCCAAGCGTTTCCCCCGAACAACGTGGCAAGAGGGTGACTGCACCAACGAACGGGCGAAGGCGCCTATCCGAAAGGAGGAGTTTCTTGCACAATCGGGTGGCTCGATGCGCGCGGGGCACCCCGGTCCTTGCCCGGGCTCATCGTTATGAAGGTATGGGATTGGTCCATGGAGAAGGCCGAGCGGCTCTTCGAGACCATTGCGAACTATACCTACGACTGGGAGACATGGTTCTCGCCGGAGGGCCGAGCGCTGTGGATCAACCCCGCCGTCGAACGCATGACGGGCTATAGCGTCGCGGAATGCCTGGCAATGCCCGATTATCCGGCCCCGCTGGTCCACGAGGACGACCGCGCGGCCATTGGCCGACACTTGGCGTCGGCCGCCCGGGGCAGCAGCGACAACGACGTAGAGTTCCGGATCAAACGCAAGGACGGCTCCTACGGATGGGGGGCGGTGTCGTGGCAGCCGATTCTGGACGACGACCGGCACGCGATGGGCTATCGCACCAGCGTTCGCGATATCACGGTGCGCAAGGAAGCCGAGGAGGCGCTGACGCGCGCGGTGTCGGAGGCTGAGCTGGCGAACCGCGCGAAATCGAGGTTTCTCGCGGCGGCCAGCCATGACCTGCGGCAACCGCTACAGGCCATCTCGATGTTTATCGGCGCCCTAAGCCGTCAGGTCGAAAGCCCCCAGCATCACGACATCATCGACTCGATCCGTGGGTCGCTGCGCGCAACCAACGAGTTGCTGGACGCTCTGCTCGACATCTCGCGGCTGGACGCCGGGGTCATCGTACCGCACCCCGAGGCCTTCGCCGTCCAGGACTTGCTCGACCAGCTCGAGACCAACTACGTCGGGCTCGCCGAGCAGAAGGGCCTGCAGCTCAGAGCCGTCGCCTGCAGCGCGTTCGTCCGCACCGACCCGCTGATTCTCGGCCGCATCGTGCGCAATCTCGTTGCCAATGCGCTGCGCTATACGGAACAGGGCCGCATTCTGATCGGCTGCCGGCGCAAGGGCGACAGGCTGTCCATCGACGTTTGGGACACGGGCATCGGCATATCGGAGAACCATCTGGAGTTCATTTTCGAGGAGTTCGCGCAAATCGGAAATCCCGAGAGGGACAGGACGCGCGGCCTGGGGCTCGGTCTCGCCATCGTGAAGCGCCAAGCCGAGCTGCTCAAGATCCCGATCCATGCGCGCTCGGTTCTGGGTTCCGGTTCGATGTTCGGGGTCGATGTCCCGCTGGCGCGCTCGGAGATCTCCGGCGCCGTCGCCGAGGAGGCTGCCACGGCCGGCGACCTCGACGGGCTCCTGATCATGGCGATCGACGACGAGCCCATGCAGCTCGAAGCCATTCGCTCTTTCCTCGCCGCCCTGCGCGCCACGGTCGTCACGGCCTCGAACGCGAAGGAGGCTGAGGCCAAGCTCGCCGCCGCCGGCCGCCCGGCGGACGCCATCATCGCGGACTACCGGCTGCGCGGCGAAGAGACCGGCGTGGAGGCGATCAAGCGCCTATGCGAGGCGACGGCGGCCGACACGCCCGGCATCCTGCTGACCGGCGACACCGAGCCGGGGCGCCTGCGCGAGGCGGAGTCCAGCGGATTTTCTCTGCTGCACAAGCCGATCGCGCCGGAGCAGCTCGTTCAAAAGGTCTTGGAGGCCACGCGCCGGCGATCCTAGAGAGTTTTCCGTTCTCACGGAACCGGCCCACACCCCCCCCGGGCCACCCCTCGCATACGAGGGCTTGGGGGGCCGGGCGGGGGTGTGGGCCGGTGCGATTCCACGTGAG
>JAWWCG010000320.1:0-4993 GCA_033720555.1 Kiloniellales bacterium
CGCGCTGAAAGCGCAGGTTGAACGCCTCCTTGCGCAGGCCGAGCAAGCTCTCCTTCAGTTCGTCCTCCGACTTGGTGCGCAGTTCGCCGGCTTTCATCTCGCCCTACTCCTCGCCGAGACGGGTCACGAAACGGGTCTGGATCGGCAGCTTGGCCGCCGCCAGCTCGAAGGCGCGCTCGGCGACCGGTCGCGGCACGCCGTCAAGCTCGAACATGATGCGCCCCGGCTTGACCCGGGCCGCCCACCATTCCGGCGAGCCCTTGCCCTTGCCTTGGCGCACCTCGGCCGGCTTCTGCGAGACCGGCACGTCGGGAAAAACCCGGATCCACAGCTTGCCGACGCGCTTCATGTGGCGGGTGATCGCCCGGCGCGCCGCCTCGATCTGCCGCGCCGAGATCCGCCCGGGCGCGACCGCCTTCAGGCCGTAGGCGCCGAAGTTCAGCTCGGTGCAGCCCTTGGCGTAGCCGTGGATCCGCCCCTTGTGGGCCTTGCGGTATTTCGTGCGTTTGGGCTGCAGCATGGCCTCAGTTCCCTAGCTCCTCCGCGCTCAGCGCCCGGCCTGCGCGTCTTGCAGCTTCTTGTCCTGGGCCATGGGGTCGTGGGCCATGATCTCGCCCTTGAAGACCCAGACCTTGACGCCGCAGGTGCCGTAGGTGGTGCGGGCCGTCGCCTCGCCGAAGTCGACGTCCGCGCGCAGCGTGTGGAGCGGCACCCGGCCCTCGCGGTACCACTCGGCGCGGGCGATCTCCGCGCCGCCGAGCCGGCCGCCGCAGTTGATCCGGATCCCCTCGGCGCCCAAGCGCATGGCCGACTGGACGGCGCGCTTCATGGCCCGGCGGAAGGCGACCCGGCGCTCGAGCTGCTGGGCGATGTTCTCCGCCACCAGGGTGGCGTCGATCTCCGGCTTGCGGATCTCGACGATGTTGAGGTGCACCTCGCTGCCGGTCATGTTCTGCAGGTCGCGCCGCAGCTTCTCGATGTCGGCGCCCTTCTTGCCGATGACGACGCCCGGGCGCGCGGTGTGGATCGTGATCCGCGCCTTCTTGGCCGGGCGCTCGATGATGATCCGCGAGACGCCGGCCTGGGTCAGCCGCTTGCGCAGGAACTCGCGAATCTTCAGGTCCTCGTGCAGCAGGTCGCCGTAATCGTCGTCGGCGTACCAGCGCGATTCCCACGTGCGGTTGATTCCCAGCCGCAGCCCGACCGGATTGACTTTCTGACCCATCAGGCCGTCTCCTCGCGCTCGCGAACCACCACGGTGAGGCGGCTCCAGGGTTTCAATAGGCGGCCGATGCGCCCGCGCGCCCGCGCCCGGAAGCGTTTCATCACGAACGACCGGCCGACGGTCGCCTCCGCCACGTAGAGGCGGTCGACGTCGAGCTGGTGGTTGTTCTCCGCATTGGCGATCGCCGACTGCAGGGTCTTCTTCACGTCGCGGGCGATCCGCCGCTTGGAGAAGGTCAGCTCGGCCAAGGCCGCCTCGGCGGGGCGGCCGCGGATGGTCTGGCACACGAGGTTGAGCTTGCGCGGACTCGTGCGCAGCACCCGGGCCACGGCCTGGGCCTCGTTGTCGGCCAAGCGGCGCTCTCGCGCTTTCTTGCCCATGGCTTAGCGTCTCCTCGCCTTCTTGTCGGCGGCGTGGCCGTAAAACGTGCGGGTCGGCGCGAACTCGCCGAACTTGTGCCCCACCATGTTCTCGGTCACCAGCACCGGCAGGAACTTGCGGCCGTTGTAAACGCCGAACGTCAGGCCGACGAATTGCGGCATGATGGTCGAACGCCGCGACCACGTCCTGATGATCTCGTTGCGGCCCGAGCCGCGGGCGGTATCCGCCTTCTTCAGCAGATAACCGTCGACGAACGGGCCCTTCCAGACTGAACGCGCCACCTCGACCCCCTTAGCGTCGCTTGCTCTTGTGCCGGCGGCGCACGATCAGGCCGTCGGTCTTCTTGTTGGACCGCGTGCGCGCCCCCTTGGTCGGCTTGCCCCAGGGCGTCACCGGATGGCGGCCGCCGGAACTGCGCCCCTCGCCGCCGCCGTGCGGATGGTCGATCGGGTTCATCGCCACGCCGCGCACCGAGGGACGCTTGCCCAGCCAGCGCTTGCGGCCGGCCTTGCCCAGCTTGACGTTCGCCTGATCGGGGTTGGACACGGCGCCGACCGTGGCCATGCACTCCGCGCGCACCATGCGCACCTCGCCCGAGGACAGGCGCAGCAGGGCGTAGCCGGCGTCGCGGCCGACCAACTGCACGTAGGTCCCCGCCGCCCGGGCGATCTGGCCGCCGCGGCCCGCCTTCATCTCCACGTTGTGGACGATGGTGCCGACCGGGATGTTGGCCAGCGGCATGGCGTTGCCGGGCTTGACGTCGGCCTTCTCGCTCGCGATCACCGTGGCGCCGGGCGCCAGGCGCTGGGGCGCCAGGATGTATCTCTGCTCGCCGTCCTCGTATTCCAGCAGCGCGATGAAGGCGGTGCGGTTGGGGTCGTACTCCAGGCGCACGACCTTGGCCGGCACGTCGAGCTTGTTGCGCCGGAAGTCGATCAGGCGGTAGCGGCGCTTGTGGCCGCCGCCGCGCTGCCATGCGGTGGTCCGGCCCTTGTTGTTGCGGCCGGCGCGCTCGCTCAGCCCCTTGGTCAGCGACTTGACCGGGCCGCCCTTCCACAGGGCGGAGCGGTCGACCAGGACCAGATTGCGGCGGCCGGGCGTCGTCGGATTGTAGGTCTTCAGCGCCATCGCCTAGATCCCCGTGGTGATATCGATGCTGTGGCCCTCGGCCAGGGTGACGAAGGCCTTCTTGCGCCCCGGCCGGCGCCCGCGGATGCCGCGGAAGCGCTTGACCTTGCCTTGCTGGCGCAGCGTGTTGACCGCCGTCACCTTGACCTTGAACAGCGCCTCGACGGCGGCCTTGATCTCCGGCTTGCTGGCGTCCAGCGGCACCCGGAAGGTCACCTGGTTGTGTTCCGAGCCCATGGTCGACTTCTCGGTCACCACCGGCGCCCGGAGGATCTCGTAGATCCGCTCGCGCGACGGCGCCGCGGTCACCGGCGTACGGGAGCGTGCCCTGCTCATTTCAAACGCGCCTCCAGCGCCTCTACCGCGGTCTTGGTCAACACCAGGGTGTCGCGCCGCAGGATGTCGTGGACGTTGGCGCCCTGCTGCGGCAGCACGTCGATGCCCGGCAGGTTGCGCGCCGCGCGCACGAAGTTGCCGTCCAGCTCCGCCCCGTCGATCACCAGCGCCGACGACCAGCCGAGGGCGGCAAGCTTCTTCGCCAGGTCGGCGGTCTTGGGCTGCTCGGCCTTGGCGTCCTCCAGCACGATCAGTTTGCCGTCGGCAAGCTTGGCCGAGAGCGCCGTCTTGAGCGCCAGCTTGCGCACCTTCTTGTTGAGCGCCTGGGCGTGGTCGCGCACCACCGGGCCGAACGCCCGGCCGCCGCCGCGATACTGGGCGCCCTTGCCGGCGCCGATGCGCGCGCGGCCGGTGCCTTTCTGGCGATAGCGCTTGGCGTTGGAGCCGGCGACCTCGCCGCGCCCCTTGACCTTGTGGGTGCCCGCCCGGCGCTTGGCAAGCTGCCACTGCACGGCGCGCGTCAGGATGTCCCGGCGCGCCGGCAAGCCGAAGACCTCGTCGGCGAGGTCGATCTCGCCGGCCGCGGTGTTTTCCAGGGTGGTGACCGCGCACTTCATGGCCTAGCCGTCCTTCTTGTCCTCGCCGCCGCCGGACGCCCCGGCGTCCTGCGCACGCGCTTCGCCGCCCGCGTCCGCGGCGTCGGCCGCCTGTTCCGCCGCCGCTTCGTCGCCTGGTTCGTCCCCTGGCGCTTCGTCTGCTGGCGCCTCGCTCGTTGGCGCCTCGCCCGGGCCGCGCAGGCCGGCCGGGAACGGCAGGCCCTCCGGCGCCGCGCGCTTGACGGCGTCGCGCACAAGGACCCAGGAGCCCTTGGCGCCGGGCACCGCGCCCTTGATCAGGATCAGGCCGCGCGCCTCGTCGGTCGAGACCACCTCCAGGTTCTGGGTCGTGACCCGGGCGTCGCCCATGTGGCCGGCCATCTTCTTGCCCTTGAACACCTTGCCCGGGTCCTGGCTGTTGCCGGTCGAGCCGTGGGAGCGGTGGCTGATCGAGACGCCGTGGCTGGCGCGCAGGCCGGCGAAGTTGTGCCGCTTCATGGCGCCGGCGAAGCCCTTGCCGATCGAGGTGCCGGTCACGTCGACGAACTGGCCGGCCACGAAATGCTCGGCCGACAGCTCGGCGCCAACCCCGATCAGCCCCTCGGCGGAGACGCGAAACTCCGCCAGCCGGCCCTTGGGCGCAACCTTGGCCTTGGCGAAGTGGCCGCGCCGCGCCTTGTCGAGGTTCTTCACCTTGGCCGTGCCGGCGCCAAGCTGAACGGCGTTGTAGCCGTCCTTCTCCTCGGTGCGCACGGCGACCACCTGGCAGCCGTCCATCTTGAGCACGGTCACCGGCACGTGTTGACCCTCTTCGGTGAACACGCGGGTCATGCCCATCTTTTGCGCAAGCACGCCGGTACGCATGGTCCTGGCCCTAACCCTTCAACTTGATCTCGACGTCGACGCCGGAGGCCAGGTCGAGCTTCATCAGCGCATCGACGGTCTGCGGCGTCGGGTCGACGATGTCGAGCAGCCGCTTGTGGGTGCGGATCTCGAACTGCTCGCGGCTCTTCTTGTCGATGTGCGGAGAGCGCAGCACCGTGAACCGCTCCAGCCTCGTCGGCAGGGGAATCGGCCCGCGCACCCGGGCGCCGGTCCGCTTCGCGGTGCTGACGATCTCCGAGGTCGACTGATCGAGCACCCGGTGATCGAACGCCTTGAGGCGTATTCGGATATTCTGACTTTCCATCGTCTGGTCCGTTCGTCCGACGCGCCCCGGCGTTTGCCCGGGACCGCGTTCTGGTGCTCGTTGCGCCGCCTTCGGCTACTTGAGGATGCTGGCGACCACGCCGGCGCCCACCGTGCGCCCGCCCTCGCGGATCGCGAA
>JAWWCG010000321.1:0-4963 GCA_033720555.1 Kiloniellales bacterium
CGGATCCCGGGCGTCGCGGTGGTCAACAATTTCGGGCTCAGCAAGTACGCGATGCGGATCTGGCTGGATTCCGCCAAGCTGACCAACCTGGGGCTGACGGCGAACGACGTGGTCGACGCGATCCAGGAGCAGAACCAGCAGGTGGCCGCGGGCAAGATCGGGCAGGCCCCGGCGACCCGCGATCAGCCCTTCGTCTACCAGCTCAATACGCTGGGGCGCCTGTCGGAGGTCGAGCAGTTCGCGGACATCATCGTGCGCGCCCTGCCGGGCGGCGCCGTCGTGCGGCTGAGCGACGTCGGCCGCGTCGAGTTCGGGGCCGAGGAGTACGATTGGGACACGCAGCTCAACGGGCAGCCGGCCGCTACGCTGGTGGTCTCCCAATTGGCGAACGCCAACGGCCTGAAGATCAAGCAAGCGATCGTCGCGGCGATGGAGCGGCTGGAGCGGAATTTTCCCGACGACGTGAAATGGTCGATCATCTACGACACGACCGTTTTCATCGAGGAATCGATCCGCGAGGTGGTGATCACGCTGCTCGAGGCGGTGCTGCTGGTGTTCCTGGTGGTCTACGTGTTTCTGCAGAACTGGCGCAGCACCCTGATCCCGTGCATCGCGGTTCCCGTCTCGCTGGTCGGGACGTTCATTTTCATGGCGCTCCTCGGGTTCTCCATCAACCTGCTGAGCCTTTTGGGACTGGTGCTGGCGGTGGCGCTGGTGGTCGACGACGCCATCGTCGTGGTCGAGAACGTCAACCGCAAGCTGGACGAGGGCGCGACGGACCTGAAGACGGCGACCGAGGACGCCCTGGCGGAGGTGCGCGGGCCGATCGTCGCGACCACGCTGGTGATGATGGCGGTCTTCGTGCCGATGGCGTTCATCCCCGGCATGACCGGACAGCTCTACAATCAGTTCGCCCTGACGATCGCCATATCCGTCGGGATCTCGGCGATCAACTCGCTGAGCCTAAGCCCGGCCCTGTGCGCCGTGCTGTTGCGCCCGGAAAGCGGCCGCAAGAACGTGCTGTTTCGAGGCTTCAACAGCGGCTTCACCTGGCTGTCCTCGGCCTACGCCAGATCGGTCGGGGTGCTGTCGAGGCTCTGGGTGCTCGTCCTCTTGGTCTTCGCCGGGCTGATCGCGGTCTGCTATCTCGTGTTCCTCGAGACGCCGCAGGGCTTCATCCCGGAGGAGGACCAGGGCTATCTTCTGGCGGTCGTCGATTTGCCCGAGGCGGCGGCGATCGAGCGCACCGAGGCCGTCGTGAGCGAGGTCGGGGCGCTCGCCCGCGAGGTGCCCGGCGTGGCAGCCACTCTCGAGATATCCGGGTACAACCTGATCGACTCCCTGAAGCAGACCAATGCGGGAATCGCCTTCATCATCTTGGCGCCCTTCGCCGAGCGCACCGCGCCGGAGCTGCAGCTCGAGGCGATCGTCGCCAACCTGCGGAAGAGCTTCGCGGGGATCCCGGAGGCGCGCGTCCTGGTGGCCAACGCGCCGGCGATTCCCGGACTCGGCGCGACCGGCGGCTTCGTGTTCGAGATCGAGGATCTCGACGCGCTGGGCGTCGAGGCGCTGACCGCCGCGACCCTGCACTTCATCGACGCCGTGCGCGGGCGCCCCGAGGTCACCGGCATCTACACCACCTTCAGCCCCTCGGTGCCGCAGTACTTCCTGGATATCGACCGGCTGAAGGCCAAGTCGAGCGGCGTGTCGATCACCGACATCTTCAACACGCTGCAGATCAACCTCGGCTCGCTCTACGTCAACCAGTTCAACAAGTTCGGCAAGGTCTACCGGGTCTATCTCCAGGCCGAGGAATCCGAGCGCATGGAAGAGACCGACATCGGCCGCTTGCGCGTGCGAAACGCGATCGGCGAGATGATCTCCTTGGACAACTTCGTGACGGTCAAGCCGTTCAACGGCCCGTACAACATCCCGCACTACGACACCTACAACTCCATCTCGGTGAACGGCGGCCCGGCGCCGGGCTACAGCTCCGGCCAGGCGGTCGCGGCGATGGAGGAGACCGCCAACAGCGTCCTGCCCAAGGGCTTCGGCTACCAGTGGACCGGCATCGCCTATCAGCAGCTCCTCGCCGGCAACCTGGCGCCGCTCATTTTCGGCCTGTCGCTGGTGTTCGTCTTCCTGGTGCTGGCCGCCCAGTACGAGAGCTGGGTCATGCCCTTCATGATCCTGATGACCATTCCCTTCGGCCTCTTGGGCGCCGTGAGCGGCCTGCTGCTGCGCGACATGGACCTCAACGTCTACGGCCAGATCGGCCTGGTGATGCTGATCGGGCTGGTCGCCAAGAACTCGATCCTCATCGTCGAGTTCGCCCGCGACCTTCGCCGGCAGGGCAAGGGCATCCTCGAGGCGGCCGAGACCGCCGCTGAGCTGCGGCTTCGCCCGATCCTGATGACGGCGCTCGCCTTCATCGTCGGGCTGTTTCCGCTGGTGATCGCGAGCGGGGCCGGGGCCAGCGCGCGCAAGTCGCTGGGGACGGCCGTGGTCAGCGGCCTCACGCTGGCGACCGTGCTGATCATCATGGTCCCGCTGTTCTATTATATGCTTGAAACCCTCCGCGAACGCACCCTGAAGCCGAAGCCAAAGGGGCCGGAGGAAACCGCCGGGCAAGGGGAGGGCGGAACATGATCTCGCCGCGTCGCGCCAAATCTCCGAGAGCCGGGGAGGGGACGCGCCGGAGGCCGCGCCCGGCGTCTCGCGGCGCACGGTCTCTGGCGTTCGCCGGCCTGGCGAGCCTGGCCGCGCTGCTGGCGGCGTGCGAAGAGCAGAAGCCGCCGGCCGCCGCGCCGCCGCCGCCCACCGTGGAGGTGGCCGAGGTCGCGAGCCAGGACGTGCCGATCGTCATCGAGTTCAGCGGCACGCTGAAAGCCATCCAGCGGGTCGAGATCGTGCCGCGCGTCTCGGGCTACGTCATGTCGCGCCATTTCACCGAGGGCGGCTTCGTCGAGAAGGGCGACCTGCTCTACGAGATCGATCCGCGGCCCTATCAGAGCCAGCTCGATCAAGCCAAGGCCGCGTTGCAGACGACCAAGGCCGAGCTCGAGTTCTGGACCTCGGAGGCCGCGCGCTACGAGCGCTTGGTCAAGTCGGGCGGCGTGTCCCAGGAGAAGCTGGAGGCGACCGTCGCCAACCGCAACAAGTACACCGCCCAGATCTCCGAGAACGAGGCGTCCATCGCCAGCGCCGCGCTGGATCTCGGCTACACCAAGATCCACGCGCCGATGGACGGGCGGATCCAGCAGACGCACGTCTTCGCCGGCGCCAACGTCACCCAGCAGCAGAGCGTCCTGACGGAGGTCGTCCAGCTCGACCCGATCCACGTGATCTTCAATATCACGCGCAGCGAGGCCTTCGAGGTGCAGAAGCTGCAGACCGAGGGCACGGGCTATCCGATCGACGAGATGGTCGTTCACCTGCGCCTGGCGGACGGGACGCTCTACCGGAGCCCGGGCAAGATCGACTTCGTCAGCGCCAAGATCAACGCCACCACCGACAGCGCCGTGGTGCGCGGCGTCCTGCCCAACCATCGCGACGAGAAGGTGGGCTACTCCTTCCTGCCCGGCCAGTACGTGCCGGTGCTGCTCACCGTCGGCAGCCTTCGCGACGCGCTGGTGATCCCGCGCGTCGCGCTCATCGAGACCCAGGCCGGCACCTTCGTCTTCGTCGTCGGCGACGACGGCAAGGTGGCGCGCAAGAAGGTCGAGGTCGGCCGGGTGCACAAGGACCTGCGCGTCGTCACCAAGGGCCTGGCGAAGGGCGAGAAGGTCGTGGTCGCGGGGCTCCAGAAGATCAAGGACGGCATGACGGTCGAGGTCAAGGCGGCCGGGAAGTAGGGCCGCCGGGCTTGCGGCCGCCGCGTGCCGGGGCCTCGCGACTATACGCTTCAGGAGGTGGCGAAGTAGCTGGACGGGATCGCCGAGGCTGAGCGTCCGCTCGCTTCTGTCTTGGATTTTGCAGATCGGATGTGGGGAGTGGTGCCGATGGAGGGACTCGAACCCCCGACCCACGCATTACGAAACACTGGGTTTGCGTTTTAGCAGGGGCATACGTTCTTTTAACCTATTGATATATAATGTTTTCATAAAACACCCTAAACCCCCATAGGGTGTTCGGATATAGTTATTCAAGCAGTTATTCAGGCGGAGCAAAGCATTTTGCCAGTCACATATCTAGATCAAGATACTGTCAAGCGTCTGCCCCAGAGGGAACATCTGGTGAAGCTGGACGGTTCGCGCCGACGGCAAGTTCTGTACTGGGATGATGCGACCCGGAAGGGCGGTCTTAGAGGGTTCGGGCTCCTCTGCAGCGTGAATGCCCAGGGCAAGCTGACCCGCAGCTTCGTCGCACAGCGTAGCGGCGGTAAGCGCCACAGCCTTGGCCGCTTCCCCGATCTGAGCGTCAAGAAGGCACGCCAATCCGCCAGGGCCAAGCTCGCCGAAAGGAACCACTACTTGGACGGCATGCCCGTCACGTTAGGCGAAGCTATGGAGGATTACCGGGTCGGGATGATCAACAGAAAGCTCTCCTCGCGGAGTGTCGCAGACCTAGAAAGGCATATTGGTGGGTATCTATCAGACTGGCTGGAAAGACCATTACGCGACATATCCGCCAATGATGTGCGCCAGCGCCATTTCAAGATAGGAAAGCTGAACGGTCCCTACCAAGCCAACTCTGTTTTTCGATATTTTCGCGCAGTTTTCAACGACGCCCAGGCAACGCATGAGGAACTACAAGATCGACCCAACCCTTGTGTCAGCCTCCGCCGCCGCTGGTTCAAAGAGCAACAGCGCGAAGAAACAGTCGAAGATTTAGCTGGCTGGTACAATAAGGTCATGGCGCTGCCGAACCCGACCCGGCGGGCGTTCAATCTGTTCGTGCTCTACACCGGGCTTCGAAGCGAAGACGCGCGCACGATACGCTGGAGGGAAGTGGATTGGGGAGC
>JAWWCG010000322.1:0-4960 GCA_033720555.1 Kiloniellales bacterium
CAACGCGGCTTGGCGGCGCGCCAGTACGAGACCTGCCGGGAGGTGCTGAAGACGAAGCTGGGCGTCGAGCCGGCACCCGCCACCCGGCGGCTTTACCAGGAGATCGTCGGCGCCGCGGAGGCGGAGGCCGCGGCGGCGCCGCGACGCCGGGCGCCGCTGCCGCTGCCCGCGAACCCTTCGGTCGCGGTCTTGCCCTTCGCCAATCTCAGCGGCGATCCGGAGCAGGGCTACCTAAGCGACGGCCTCACCGAGGACGTGGTCACCGAGCTGGCGCGCTTTCCCGAACTGTTCGTGATCGGCGCGCCGTCCTCCCTCGCGCTCAAGGATCGCACCGTCAACGCGAGCCAGGTGGCGCGCGACCTCGGGGTCGAGTACGTGGTCGAGGGCAGCGTCCGCCGCGCCGGCGAGACCCTGCGGGTCACGGTGCAGCTCATCGATCCGGCCACCGGCCATCGGCTGTGGGCAGAGCGATACGACCGGCCGTTCGCCGAGGTTTTCGCCATCCAGGACGAGATCGTCGGCAACATCGCCGGCACGCTGTCGGTCAACATAGAGCAGGCCCGCGCCGCGCGAACCCGCGATCGGCCGCCGGAAAGCCTCGATGCCCTCGACTGCTGCCTCAGGGCCAAGCGCGGCTTGTTCGACTACACCAAGGACGGCTTCAACGAATCGCGGGAACTTTTCCGCAAGGCCATCGATCTCGATCCCGACTACGCGCCGGCCTGGGCCGGCCTGGCCATCGTCTACAACAAGGACATCTGCTTCATCCCCGGCGTCGACCCGACCGCCTCCACCGCCACGGCGAGATCCTGCGCGGAGAAGGCTTTGTCCCTGGACCGGACCCTATCGCGGGCCTATATCGCCCTCGCCTGGCCCCAGGTGCACGCCGGCGAGTACGACGTGGCGCGGCGTAACCTGGATCAGGCCTCCGCTCTCACGCCGAACGATTCCGAGGTTCTGGCATACCGGGCCGTGTCGCTTTCCTATCTGGCCGACTTCGAGGCGGCGACCGAGGCCGCGGAACAAGGCCTGCGCGTCAACCCCTATAGCCCGGACATCTATTTGGATGTGCTGGCGACGGTGCATTTCTTGCGCGGCAATTATCAAGAGTGCCTGAACCACGACGCCCAGATTGCCAGCGGATATCCCGAAAGTCCGGCGTGGCGGGCGGCCTGCCACGGCCATCTGGGCAACCACGCGGCGGCCAAGCGCGAGGCGGCGGCCTTCGTGCGCGCCTACCAGGACGTCTGGGCCGGCGACCCCAAGGCCGGTCCCGCCGACTACGTCCGGTGGATCCTCGACGTCAACAATCCCTTCGCCCGCGACGAGGACCGCGAACGTCTGGCCGAGGGCCTGCGGCTGGCCGGCCTGACGACCTAGCGAATCGCAGGGTTTGGACGCTTTAGAAAGCGGAGCCCGGCCGGGCGAGGAACGCCCGCTCGGCCTCGCTGCTGGTCCGGCCGAGGGCCGCGTTGCGGTGGGGAAAGCGGCCGAAGCGGGCGATCACCTCGCGGTGCTTCTCCGCCCACTCGGCCCAGTCGGCGTTCTCGTCGAGCGCCGCCATCAAGCGGCAGCAGCGCTCCTGGTCGGCCAGATCCTCGCTGTGCTCCAGCGGCAGGTAGAGGAACATGCGCTGGGCCTGCGAGCGGAGCCGGCGGTCGAAACCCCGGGCCAGGGCGTGGCGGGTGACGCCAAGCGCGCGGGCGTCGCAGGCGAAGGCCCGGGGGTCGTCGCGAAAGAGGTTGCGGGGCACCTGATCGAGCAGCAGCACCAGCGCCAGCGCGCCGCGCGGGGTCTCCGCCCAGCCGTCGTAGGCCCCGGCGGCGGCCCGTTCGTGGTCCTCGGCCAGGGCCTCGCGCACCGCCCGGTCGAAGGCCTCGCTGCGTTCGAACCACTTGGCCTCGGCGCCGGGGGCAAACCAGAAATCCAGCACCCGCCGCACGCCGTCGCCGCCTCCCGCCTTGGGTTCCGTCATTCCGCCCGCGCCCGCCACCCATGCCGTCAAGCCGGCGCCACTATGGCGGCGGGGCGGCGCCGCGGCAAGCGGTGCGGACCGCCGGGGACGCCTTGATTCGACGGCGAAATGTGACGAAATCATTGACTTGAAGAGGAAAGTCCTTCAGGTCCAGGGCCTCGGTCGGGGCCGCCGCCGGCCGGCGGGTACGGGACATGACCGGCGGGCCCCAGGGCCGGCCGGCGGAAGAAGAGGTTGGTGGTTTGAGCGAGCATTTGGACGTACGCGTGAAGCGGATCCACGACGCCGCGGAAGACATCCGCACCTACGAGTTCATCGATCCGCGCAAGGCCGAGCTGCCGCCGTTCACGGCCGGCGCGCATCTCGACGTGCATCTGCCCAACGGGCTGGTGCGTCAGTTCTCGCTGTGCAACGACCCCGGCGAGACCCACCGCTACGTCGTCGCGGTGCTGCGCGAGCCGGCCGGGCGCGGCGGCTCGGCCTGCATGCACGACGCGGTGCGCGAGGGCGACGACATCACCGTCACCGCGCCGCGCAACAACTTCCCCCTGCACGAGGACGCCAAGCGCCACCTGCTGATCGCCGGCGGCATCGGCATCACCCCGATGCTGGCCATGGCGCGGCGGCTGAACGCCCTGGGGGCCGACTACACCCTGCATTACTGCACCCGCAGCCCGGAGAAGACGGCCTTCCGCGCCGAGCTGATGGACGAGCCCTTCGCGCGCCACGTCGCGTTCCACCACGACGGCGGCGATCCGGCCAAGGGGCTCGACGTGCGGGCCCTCCTGGCCGAGGTGGAGGACGGCACCCATGTCTACTGCTGCGGGCCGATCGGCCTGATGCACGCCGTGACCGCCGCCACCGAGCATTGGCCGATGGGCACGGTCCACTTCGAGTTCTTCGCCGCCGACCCGAGCGTCGACGAGGGCCCCCACGAGAGCTTCGAGGTGGAGATCGCGAGCACCGGCGCGGTCTACCAGATACCGCCGGACAAGAGCGTTCTCGATGTGCTGCGCGAGCAGGGCTTCGATATCGACAGCAGTTGCGAGGAGGGCCTGTGCGGCACCTGCATCGTCGACGTGCTGGAGGGCGAGCCCGATCACCGGGACCTGGTGCTCGACGACGAGGAGAAGGCGTCCAACAAGCTGATGACGACCTGCTGCTCGCGCGCCAAGAGCCCGCGCCTCAAGCTCGACCTTTAGCGGCCTCTCTTTTTTCGGCCTCCAGACCTCGCGCCGGGGTCGGCGGCGCCCGCACTCCCGGCGGCGCGGCCGTCTCGGCCTCGATCCGCGCCCAGTCGTCCGGGTGGAAGCCGTTGAAGCGCGAGCGCATGGCGTTGCTGTAGGCGCCCAGCAGGCCGATCTCGATCCAGTCGCCGACCCGGATGTCCGCCGGCAGCCTGAAGCGCACCGGCAGCACGTCGCCGGTGTCGCAGGTCGGCCCGGCGATGGCGAAGTCGCGGGCCTCGGCCGCGAAGCCGCCGTCCGGGCGGATCGCCGCGACCGGGAAGGTCACCTTCTCGCCGGACCAGCCGGGCTCGCTCAGGCTGCCGTAGATGCCGTCGTTGAGGAACAGCTGGTCGTCCTTGACCAGGATCACCTGGACCACCAGGGACTGGCCCTCGGCGACCAGGGCCCGCCCGGGCTCGCACAGCAGGCGGCAGCCGGTCGGCAGGCCGGCCGCCTCGGCGGCCGCCGCGATGGCGGCGAAGAAGGCCTCCGGGGCCGGCACCTCGAGGCCGGGATAGGGCGAGGGAAAGCCGCCGCCGACATCGAGCGAGGCGATCGCGACGCCACTGTCGGCGACCACGCGCGCCGCCGCCGCGATCGCCCGGCGGTAGGCGTCGGGGTGCAGGCACATGGAGCCGACGTTGAAGGCCAGGCCCGGCCGCCGCCCGGCCGCCGCCACCTGGCTCAGCAGGCGCGCGGTCTCCGCCGGCTCGGCCCCGAACTTGCTCGACAGCTCGTAGATCGACTCCTGGCTGTGCGCCTTCATGCGGACGTGGACGGTCGCGTCGTCGCCGGTCGCGGCGAGCAGGCGCGCGACCTCGCTGTCGTGGTCGGCGACGAAGTCGCGGACGCCGTAGTCCCGGTACGCGGCCTCGGCGGCGCCGACCAGCTTGCTCGGCGCCATGAAGTAGCAGCGCGCGTCCGGCAGCAGGCCGCGCACCAGGTCGATCTCCTCGAGGGAGGCGGTGTCGAAGTGCCGCACGCCGGCGCCGTGGAGCTCCTGCAGCACCCGGGGCTCCGGATTGGCCTTGACCGCGAACAGGACGTCGCCGGGAAAGCCGTCCAGGAAGCGGCGCGCCATGCCGCGCAGCAGGCGGGGGTAGAGGCAATAGACCGGGCGGGTCGGCCGCCGGGCGGCGACCATGTCGGCCGCGCCGGCGAAGGACTCCGTCCGGGCGGAGGCGCGATCGAGGGCGAGGGTCACAGGCATCGCTCCCGTTCCTTGTCTTCGTGGCTATTGGGTTAGGTGAATGCCACACTCGAGGGGCCGCGGGAAGGCCAATCCGCGGCCGCCCGAGGAGCGGAGGTCCATGGCCGAGGAGCAAAGAGAGCGCGCGCGCCTCGATCGGGAGATCGCGGGCCTGCGGGCCAAGCGGTGCCAGCTCGACCTCGCGCTCGGCGAGTTCCTGCACGAGGCGCGCCGCACCCGCGACGCCCTGGAGCGGGTGGGCGGGCGCTCCCACGCCCTCCACGCCAAGGCCCGCGCCCTCAAGGACAACATCCGGCTGACCCGCCGCGACCTCGCCGATTGCGAGTGCCAGATCGAGAAGCTGCGACGCCGCCTCGTGGCGCTCGACACCGGCGGTGCCACCGGCAGGGACGAAGGCTAGAGCGGGAAGCCCATGGCGTGGACCAGGCGCAGCCAGGCGCGGCGCCAGCCGCCCTTCTCGTCGGCGTCCTCCAGCGCGTACATGGTGAGCTTGGCGCCGATCCAGCGGAACGGCTCCGGCGGCATGACGTTGGGCAGGGTCGAGGC
>JAWWCG010000323.1:0-4956 GCA_033720555.1 Kiloniellales bacterium
AACCTCGCTGCAGCAAGGTTGAGGCACATCGCCGGCACCAAATGGTCGCTCAAGCGATACAAGAACACGGATATACTCAAGCAGCAAAGCATGACAGCCTGACCGGAACAGCCACCAACCCGAAACCAAAAGTGCGAAAGAATCTGGACACTACCCTCGGCGGGTCATCCTCGCGGGTCGGGATGCGGATCACGTTGCCGTCTCTGTGCGCCTAGCGGGCGCCGAGCGCCCACTTCGGCCCTGGTGGCCGGCGGGTGGCCGCCCGGCCCTACTCCGCGTTCTCGCGCAGGGTCTTAATCAGATCGGCGCAGTCGCCGCCCTCGTCGAAGCTCCCGGTGATCTCAGGGATCGCCGCGGCGAAGGGCGAGAAGAGGACGCCCAGCGTCAGCCCGCCGACGATGTTCTTGAACACGCTGACCGGACTCGGGATGACCTCGGGATCGGCGAAGCTGCCCTGGAGCTGGACCGTAGCGCCGCCGGTGAAGGGGTTGGCGCTTTTCGGGTCGGACGCCAGATTGAGGTTCAGCGCTTCCTCCGCGAGGTCGATGGTGCCGCGGCCTATCACGTAGGCCGCCTCGGTGTCGAGGACCAAATAATTGGCCGTCATGAGGCCGTCCTCGACCGCGAAATCGACCAGCATGCAGCGCACCTCGGTTTCGCCGTCCTCGGAGAACAGGGACCTGAAGAGACGCAGGAAATCCAGGCCGAGCGCGTCGATCACGAAGCGGTTAATGCTGCCGCCCTGCATCATGACGGCGACCTCGCCGTTGGCCGATCCGAGGATTTCAGCCAAGCTGCGCCCCTCGCCGGCGAGGACCATGCCGCCCTTGGCGCGGCCGGAGATCGTGCCGATCGCCTCGGTATCGATGCCGAGCCGGCGCAGGACGTCGCCGAGGCGAAGCCGGGTCACGGTCACGTCGAGATCGGTGTCGACGGGCAGCTCGCCGGCGTCGAGGCGTGCCGTTGCGTCGACGCGCCCCTCGCTTAAGGCGAGCGTTAGGGGGTCGACGACGAGTTGGCCCTCCTTCAGGACGACCCGCGACTCCAGGCCTTCGAGCACCAGGCCCAGGGCGTTGACGGTCTCGGCCTTCAGCTCGACATCGACGTCGAGGTTGTCCCAGCGCCGCGGTTTCAAGGGCTCGTCGGGAAGAACTTGGTTACGGTCGTCGGCCGCTTCGGCGGAGGCTTCCTGCGCCTCGGTCGCGGATTCGCCAGCGCCGGTGCCGGGTTGGGCGCCGACCAGTCCGCCGAGATCGTCCAGGTCGAACGTGGCGGAGGCGAGAGCTCCGGAGAGGAGCGCGGGCTCGCGGGCCAGATCGAGCGCGAGCTCGCCGGTGACGTCGCTGTCGCCGATCCGGCCGTCGATCCCGCTCAGGCGCCAGCTTTGCGCGTCGCGGGAAAGATTGCCGGCCAGGCGATAGGTCGGTAGCTCCATTGCCGGGAGATTGAATTTGGCCAGGATCGACTTCGGATTCCGGCCTTCGACGCTCAGCGCGATATCCAGGCCGTCGAGGGCCCAGGGCCGCCGCGCCGCGCCGCTTGCCTTGAGCTGCAGCTCCTCGAGCGCGACCGCGAGTCGCAGGGGAAACCCTCGCTCGTCGTCGTCGACGAGGCGCCAGGGGGCGTCGCTGCTCAGGCTCACGCTGAGCGGGAGTTTGCCGATGACGCCGTCGGCCGCGAGCGTCAACGGCGCTTGGCCGTCCTCCTGTTGGCCGTCCTGACTCGCAGCGTCCGGGCCCAGGCGCGCCGACAGCTCGAAGGATCGGGCCCCGAGCCCGGGCGCTTCGAGATCGGCGATCGTGGCATCGAGGTCAACCGTGCTGCGGCGGAGGATCGTCGCCAGGTCGCCGCCGCGAATCCTTGCCTCGAAGGTGCCGTCGATGGTGGCGGCAAGAGCGGTTGCGGACTCGGCCGCGAGGCCCAGCCCTTCGAGGAGCGGCCGCAGCGCGACGGAGCGGGCGGTCACGTCGATGGTTCCTTGCGGTGTTTCCCCGCTCAAATCGGCGGAGATCCTGCCCTCGACGCCGCCGCCGGGCAGACCCGCGCGCAAGTCGATCTCGGCGATCCCTCGGCGCGCATCGGCCTCGACGTCGAGGTCTTTGACGCCGAAATCCTTCGCGCCGCGATCCTTGGTGCGGCCGCCCGGCAGGCGAACCTCGGCCGCCCGGTAGCTGAGCGCCGCGTCGATGTCGCGCAGGAAGGCGAGGCCGGCGGAGATCTCTCGCTCGTCCTGCATGTCGCTTGGGAGGCTCTCGTGCGCTTGCGCGCCGCTGCCGGTGTCGTGCGTCGTCGCGGCCGCAGCATCCGGCGCGCTTTGCGAGATCGCCGCGATGAGGCGCCGCAGGCTGGCGACATCGAGCACGTCCGATTTCAAGTCCGCGCGAAGCCGGGACGCTGCGCCGTCATGGTGGTAGGCCGCTCGGCCGGCGAAGTCGCTGGGGCCGGCCGCCGCGAAGAGCTCGGCGATCTCCCAGGTCTCGGCGGTGCGCGCGAGGGAGGCCTCGATCTTGACCGGCGGCAGGTCCGCTTCGCCCGTCAGTCCGGCGAGGCGCAGTAGAACTCTGGGATCGGGGCTGTCGAGACGGAGGTCGAGAGCGACGCCCTGAAGCTGGAGCGGCGCGGCGAGCCTGCCGGCGATCGTCGCGGAGGTGCCGGCGACCTCGACCTCGCCGTCGACGGTGAGAGGTCGGTCCCGGTCCGGCGCGTCTGTCGCCGCGCCGATGCGCAGGTCGAAGCGCATCGGTGAGCCGCCAAGCGAGCCGTCGCCGCGCCAGTGCAGCTGTTGGACGCCCCACTCGGCCCCCTTGCCGGGCGTGCTTTCGATGGACGAGTCGAGCTCGAAATTTGCCATCGCGTCCCGATAGAGGACCTGGCCGTCGTTGATCGCAAGCGCGTGAATGACAGGAAGTTCGTTCTCGCCGTCGCCCGCGGCCTTCTGGTCGCCGGCGAGATCGGGCCAGCTCGGCCGGCCCTGAGAATCCCGCTCGAGGACGAGGCGCGGCCGCTCGAGGCGGACTTCCGGCAAGACGATCCGCCCGTCGGCGAGGCTACGCCAGAGATCGACGCGCACCTGAAGCCGCGCGACGCTAACCAGCTCGGGGGACTGCGCCCACGCGGCATTGGCGAGCGTGACGTCCTCGCTCCATATGGCGGTTATCGGGCCGAGGTCGATGTCGAGCTCGCCGGCGATCGTGAACGCGCGCCCGGTGGAGTCCTCGACGGCGCGCTCAAGGCGTGCCTTCAAAAGGCGCGGATCGTGCAGGACATAGCCGGCCAGGCCGGCCGTTGCCACGACGACCGCGAGCAGCACCGCCAAAACGACAATCGAGAGTTTCTTGAGCATAGCTGCGGGCGTGTCGTGAGTGACGCGATCGCCAGGGGCATTGCCTACGAGGGCGCTCGCCGCGACGCGCCTCACCCGGACAACGCCGGGCCGACTGAAACGTTCCAATCCTCGGGCGTTCCGATGAGGTCGGGCTCGAAAAAGCGTCGTCTCGGGCTCCCGGTCTTCGACATGAGCTGGGGCAGGGAACCGTCGCCGCGAGCGGCCGTTACACAAACTTGCGTGATACGGACAGGCGGGCCTATGCGGCGACCTGATTGACCGAAGAGGAAGCTATGGATTTTGGCATGATTGACTTGAAGTCCATGATTGACTTGAAGTCTTTGAGGGGCGCGGCCGCGGCGATCGCCGTGGTAGCGGCGGCCGGCGTGGCGAGCCCTTCGGCGGCCGCGGCCGAGGAGGGCGCGCCGCTCGTCGAGTTTCGCGGCGCGGGCGATCGCGTGACTGAATCGTTCACCGTCGACGAGGCTTGGTCGGTGGAATGGTCGACCGAGGACGAGCGTATCGAGATTTTCCTCAAGGCGACCGAATCCGGAATCCCCAGCGTGGTCGCGAGCCCGGTCGACCCGGGCGAGGGCCGAGCGGTCTACGCCCAGGGCGGCACCTTTCACTTCGAGATCGAAGCGGATGGCCCGTGGCGCCTCTCGGTGTTCGAAGAATGACCCGACCGGCTCGGGCTTCCCGCCGGTCCTCCGGCGCACCCTCGGCTTGGAGGCAGGAATCGACCCAGCTCAGCCATTCAAGGTCGAAGTCGCGAATGTCCTTTTCCGCATCGCAAAGCCGACATAGCCGAAGATCCGATCATGGTGCGCCGCAGCAGTTGGCTCCGATGACTGCTTTCGGGCGCAATGCGGACGTTTTTTGGGGCTGGTCCTAGCCAGAAGCTGCCATTTGACTACCAGGCCAACGGCATGGATTCTCCGCGTTTCGGTCGTTAATCTCTTGGGCGAAGGAGACATGACTTGGAACGCAGACTCGCCGCCATTCTCGCTGCTGACGTAGTGGGATACTCACGTCTAATGCGCGAAGATGAGGTTGGAATACTCGCGCGCCTTAAGGCCCTGCGGCGAGAGTTGGTTCAACCTGGAATCACCGAGCGTAGAGGCCGCATTGTAAAACTTATGGGCGATGGGCTGCTCGCTGAATTCCCTAGCGTGGTTGAGGCGGTCCAGTGCGCTGTCGATATTCAGCGCAAAATCGCCGAGCGTGAGCCCGATGTACACGCGGATCAACGCATCCGGTTGCGCATAGGCGTGAACTTGGGCGACATCATTGTTGAAGGCTCAGATATCTACGGTGACGGCGTCAACGTGTCGGCCCGCTTAGAAGCGTTAGCTGATCCAGGCGGTATCTGCATTTCAGGTACGGTCCTCGAGCATGTTAAAGGCCGAGTCGATGTGGATTTTGCCGACCTGGGAAAACAGCAGGTCAAAAATATCGACCAGCCGGTTCAGGTCTACCGGATTGAATTAGACCGCTCCCCAGATGAGGTGGGAGCCTCCGGCACCTCTCAAGCGGGCATCCTTGAACTACCTGACAAGCCTTCGGTCGTCGTCCTTCCCTTCACTAACATGTCGAAAGATACTGAGCAGGACTACTTCGCCGATGGCATC
>JAWWCG010000324.1:0-4954 GCA_033720555.1 Kiloniellales bacterium
ATACGCGGCGCTGAAAGCGGCCGCGCTCAACGGCTGGCTCGACTACGACAAGGTATTGCTGGAAAGTCTGCTCGCCTTCAAGCGCGCCGGCGCCGACGCGGTGCTCAGCTACGCGGCGGTCGAAGCCGCCGAGCTCATCAGGACCGGTTAGCCTCGCCTTTCCTTCACCTCCTCCGCCGATGCTTCACCCGGGCCGCGATCCCGATGCTGGTCGCGCTCCAGGCACCGGCCGCCGCGGAGAGCTTCGAGATCGACGTCGACCTCGAGCTGGTGCTCGCCGTCGACACCTCGGGCAGCGTCGACGCGGAGGAATACGCGCTCCAGATCTCGGGCATCGCCGAGGCCTTTCGCGATCCCGAGGTGGTCGCCGCCATCGCCGCCGGCCCGCTCGGCCGGATCGCGGTCAACGTGGCCTTCTGGGCCGAATCGCAGCTCCCCAAGCAGTCGCTCGCCTGGCGGGTGATCGCCGAGGCCGGCGACGCGGCGGCCTTCGCCGCCACCCTGGACGCCCTGCCCCGCGCCGCGCCGGCGGGCGGCACGGGAATCGGCCGGGGCGTGATCTATGCGGTGCGCCTCCTGCAGGAAAACGACATCAGCGGGACCCGCCGGGTGATCGACGTCTCGGGCGACGGGCGCGAGACGCCGTTTCGCTATTTCAGCGTGCCGCCGGAACAGGCGCGCGCCTACGCCGCCGCCCACGGCGTGACCGTGAACGGCCTGGCGATCCTCGCCGACGAGCCCGACCTGGAGCGCTATTACCGGGAGTCCGTGATCGTCGGGCCCGGCGCCTTCACCCTGGCCGCCGACGACTTCCAGGATTTCGCCGACGCCATGCGGCGCAAGCTGATCCGCGAGATCACCTTCCGGCCGTCGCTGAGCCGCCTGCCGCCGGAGTGACATGTCGGGGCGGTTCGGGGCCGGCTGGGCCGGTCTGGGGCCGGCTGGGCCCGAGCAAAAGAGAACGCCGTCCAGGCCGGGGTGGGTAATGGCCCGGACGGCGTCCGTCGCGGCGCCGGGTGGCGACTTGCCACCACCACCTCGACTATAGGGCCCGTCCACATCGGGCACCAGGCTGGCCGCCGAATACCCCCTCAACGAAAATCCCACACCGGCGGCGACACGGCAGCGGCGGCCGCGGCGACCCTCCCGGGATTAACGATAATTGTTAAGTGTAAATAATATGCCGAAAAACCTTGAAAAGACTCGCAATATACGATATGGTTATTCTAGATTTTACTTAAATTTATACTTCAGTTTTTAATTTTTCCATGTCGGATAGCAAGCAAGACGACGTCAAGCAGCCCGCCGGCGCCAAGCGCGGACGCTGGGCTTTGGTGCTGTTCACCGCCGTGGGCTGGCTGGCGGCCGGAACCCTGGTCGCCGACAGGATCCACGCTCAGGACATGACCAGCTCGCTCCACAACGCCCTGGTGCGCAGCCAGACCGAGCGGCACGCGCTGTCGCAGGAGATCGCCCGCATGACGGAGGAGCTGGCGGCCTTGGAAGAACGGCTGTCGCGCTACCGGGACCAGCAGAGCCAAGCGGCCGCGACGCCCTGATCGCGCCGCCGCCCCGTCGCCCCCGCGATCCCGAAAGAGGCCGTGAGCGCGCCGACAGGCGCCGCGCGACGCCGGAAAGCCCTTTAAGAAGCTTGTGGCCGCCGCTCTCGCGAGCCCGGCTCCTGCCAGCTGCATTGCTTCGGGGACCGTGCGGCCGGCGTGGAGCGGCCGGCGGGCCTTAGAGGATGCCCAGCTCTCGCATCTTCTCGCCGTACGCCGGGTTGTCCGGGTTCAAGGCGTAGGATTTCTTGATGTCCTCCGCCGCCCGGCCGGCCTCGCCCTTGGAGTGGTAGGCCAGGCCGCGGTTGAAGTAGGCCGCGTCGGACTGCGGATCCAGGCGGATCGCCTCCGAGAAGTTCTCGATCGCGATGTCGTAGCGGCCGTCCTGCACATAGGCCAGGCCGCGCTGGGTGTAGGCATCGGAGAGATCCGGATTGAGCCGGATGGCGGTATCGAAATCGTCGATGGCGAGGCTGTAGAAGCCCTTGCGGCCGTAGGCGATGCCGCGATTGTAGAAGGCCGTCGCGTAGTCCGGGTTCAAGCGAATCGCCGCGTCGTAGTCCTCGATCGCCTGATTGAAGCGGTTCAGGTTGCGATAGCTGGCGCCGCGGTTGTTGTAGACGTAGGCGAGGCTGCGATCCGGCAGGTCGCCCGCCTGGATCGCCCGGGTGTAGAACTCGATCGCCTCCTGGTAGCGTCCGGCCTGGTGCGCGTCGAGGCCGGAGACGGCGAAGAGCAGCCCGGAGGTGAGCAGGTCGGGCTTCGGCGCCTCGGTCCGCGGCGGCGGTATGGTCGCGCCGACGCCCGCCGTGGAGGGCGAAGCCGCCGCACCGGTCGCACCTGACGTGCCCGACGCGCCCGACGCGCCCGACGCGGTGGGCGCCTCGGGAAGCCTGGCGACGTCGATGCCGGCCGCAGCAGTCGCAGCGGCCGCAGCGGTCGGGGCTGCATCGCCGGTTGGATCGGGGGTCGCGTCGGGGGGCGTGACCGGCACCGCCACGCTTGCCGCGGCCTGGGGCGGCGTCTCGGCCGTCGGCTCCTCAGCCGCCAAGGCGGCCGCCGCGGCCTGAATCTTGGGGTCGTCCGGCGCCAGGGCGAGGGCCTTGTCCAAGTATCTGTGGGCCCGCTCCGGCGCGCCGCGCGCCGCGGCCCGCTCGGCCAGCTCGACGTATTTTTCGCCGATCCGCCGGACTCCCTCGCGCGCCGCCGTGTTGTCCGGCCGGGCCGACAGGATCTCCTGGTAGGTCTCGTAGGCGTTTTCGCCGGCGGGCGTCGTCAGCGCCAAGCGCGCCATCTGGTCGTCCGCGCGGGCGAGGAGCTGGTCGATCAGGTCCTGCTCGCCGAGCGACTGTGACGGCGGCGGCGGCGTGACAAGTGCCAGCTCTCGGGCCGCCGGCTCTTGGGCCGCCTGCGCGCCGGCGCCCGCCGCTTCGGGCCCGCCCGGCGCCGCGACCGCCTTCTCCTCGGCGACCTCCGCCAAGGCGCTTTGCAGCGTCTCGTCGCCCGCATCGCCAGCCGAGACGCCCGATCCTGTGGTGCTTGGCGGCACGGCGGGCGCGCCGCCGCCGGCTTCGAGCTCGTTCAGCGCCAGCTGCGCCGTCGGGTTGCCCGCCTCTGCCGAGCGGCGATACCACGTCTTCGCCTGCTCCGTGTCCCGCGCCACGCCGTTGCCGTAGCGATAGGCGTTGGCGAGCTCGTACTGGGCGAAGATATTGCCCTGGTCCGCGGCCCGCCGGTACCACTTGGCCGACTGCTCCAGGTCCCGCGGCACCGCCAGGCCGATGCGGTACTGGTCGCCGAGTGCGAGCTGCGACCACTCGTCGCCCTGCAGGGCGGCCTTGCGGTACCAGGCGATGGCCGCGTCCATGTCCTGCTCGACGCCGCTGCCGAGATGATAGAGATGGGCCAGGGCGTACTGGGCCCCGGGGTGCCCCTGCTCGGCCGCCTGCCGATAGGCCTCGACCGCCTTGGCGAGGTCCCGCTCGACGATCTCCCCGTCCTCGTAGAGCTCGCCCAGCCGGTACTGCGCCTCCACATCGCCCTGCGCCGCCGACTGGCTGTAAAGCTCCAGCGCCCGCGCGGGATCCTGCTCGACCGGGAAGCCGACGCGGTATTGCTCGGCCAGTTGATACTGCGCGTCGGGGTCCCCCTCCTCCGCCATCGCGCGAAGCGAGGCGGTATCCGGCTCGGATGCGCTCCCGCCGCCGGTCCCACTGCCGGTCCCGCTGCCGGTCCCGCTGCCGTCCCGAGGGTCGGCGCCCTGGGCCAATCCTGCCACCGCCGCCGACTGCGCGCCCGCGAGCGCCGCGCGTTCCGGCGCCGGGCCGCCGCCGACCTGCGCCAGGGTGACGACGGCCGACGACGTGCCGGAAAAGGTGTGCTCGCCCACCGTCAGCGAGCGCAGGTCCCAGCAATCGTCCCGTTCGAAGGAGTCACAGAGAAGATCGAGCCGCGCGCGGTACGGCTGCGGCGCGCGCTTGCCGGTCAGGTCGGTGATCTCGGCCGTGCCCGAGACCGACCAGGTCTCCGGCTGCCGGTCGCTCACGCGCCGGAACGAGGCGACTTGGCTCGCATCGACCTCGATCGCCTCCAGGATCCGGCGAACGGCGAAGCGTTGCAGAAGATCGACGGCGCCTTGCAGCTTGCGTTGCTCGTCGGTAGGATCCTGCTGCGCCCACCCGGTCGTCGGCCATGTCAGAACTGCGATCGCGATCAGACAAAAAATCCGGAGATTAGACCTCACCAGCGCCTCTCTGTGGACGCGTCACCGCTTGCCAAAAACCGCCCGCCCGATTTTTGAAGCCCGTGACGATCCCCATGTAAATTCGGGTTCACGGCCCGTTGCAAATAACCTTTCGCCCGCCGATGGCCGCCACATGGGGCGGCGCCACCTCGCGATCAAGAGGCCGGCGGGCATCCACACCTAATCCCCGACCTTCAGTTTATATCAAAGGATCGCCACCGCAAATCCGAAAGTCGAAATTCATGTTTATCAATTATTTGACGTCATATATTCATATTTGACATTTGAAGCGCGGTGGGTTCGTTCCCGTGCTCTCCGGTCTCCGCCGGCCCCCAAAAGCTGCCGCGTGCCGCCATAAGCTGGCGAGCGGCGTGCGCCGGCGGGCGCCGGCAGGCGCGGCGCGCGCTGGCAACAACTGCGTTGGCTGTCCCGGCGGACGGGGGTAGACTTAACAAGGCGTGCCCTGATCGCTATCTATTCGCGACCAGCGGCGGAGATTTAATGAGTCGACCCGTTTCAAAGAGACTGCAGACGGCCGTGCCGGTGGCGCCAGGAGGGCGCAGAGGCTGGGGCGCGGAAGCGTGCGACCGCGCGCCGGGACGAAGCCGGCGAGCCCCGCGCGGAACGCGGCGGCGGGGCGCGGGCCGCGGCC
>JAWWCG010000325.1:0-4944 GCA_033720555.1 Kiloniellales bacterium
AGCGCCACCTGGCCGGAGACCAGGACGTAGCCGATGTCGGCGAACTCGAGGCCCTTCTTGGCGTTCTGCTCGACCATGACGATGGTCTTGCCCTCGCCGCGCTGCAGGTCGTCGAGGATCTCGAACACCATGTCGATGAAGCGCGGCTCGAGGCCGATCGACGGCTCGTCGACCAGGAGCACCTTGGGCTCCATGATGAGGGCGCGGGAGATCTCCAGGAGCCGCCGCTCGCCGCCGGACAGCGTGCCCGCCCGGTTCGCCCGCCGCTCGGCGAGCCGGCCGTACTTGGCGAAGACCTTTTCCGTCGCCGCCTTGGCGGCCGCCGGCCGGTCGGCCAGGTAGCCGCCCATCCACAGGTTCTCCTCCACCGTCATGTCGGGGAACACCGAGTTGTCCTGCAGGATGTAGGCGATGCCGGCTCGGCGCAGCTTGTCCTTGGGCGACATGGCGGTCACCTCCTCGCCGGCGATCACGACGCGGCCGGCGAAGATGTCGGTGAAGCCGAAGATGGAATGCAGGATGGTCGACTTGCCGGCGCCGTTGGGGCCGATCAGGCACAGCGACTGGCCGTCGCCGACGGCGAGGTCGAGGTCGTGCAGCACCTTCATCTTGCCGTAGCCGGCGGTCAGGTCCTCGATCGCCAAGAGCGGCTCGCCGCCGGCCAGGGCGATCAGCCGCTCGCGCGCCGGCCGCTCGACGGCGATCTCCTCGGCCTGGCGCGAGACCTCGTCGACCGAGAGCACCGTGTCGACGTCGCCGAAGCCGTAGCCGCGAGTCTTCTCGCGGGTGGATTCGCCGGTGCCGTCGTCCCCGCCGCCCGGCGGTCCGGCGCTCATCAGTGCGCTCCCAGATAGGCGTCGACGACCCGCTGGTCGGTGCGCAGCTCCTCCGGCGCGCCCTCGGCCAGCAGCTCGCCGTGGGCGAGGCAATAGATGCGCTGGGCCAGGTTCATGATCACCCGCATGTTGTGCTCGATGACCAGAAGCGTGATGCCGAGCTCGGCGTTGACCCGGCGCAGCCGGTCGATCAGGCCGTTGATCAGCGTCGGGTTGATGCCGGCGGTCGGCTCGTCCAGCAGCAGCATCTTCGGCTCGTTCATCAGCACCATGGCGAACTCGAGCAGCTTCTGCTGGCCGAACGAGAGGTCGCCGGCGGCCAGGTGGCGCTTCTCGTAGAGGCCGACGAACTCGAGCAGCCGCTCGGCCTTGTCGTCCACCTCCGGCGGGAAGCGGCTCAGCATGCCGGCCAGGGTCTCGCGCTTGTGGGGGATCGAGATGCGCATGTTCTCCAGGCCCGACATGCGGCCGTAGACGCGGGTCTGCTGGAAGGTGCGCAGCAGGCCCAGGCGGGCGATCTCCGGCACCCGGAGCTTGGAGATCTCGCGTCCTTCGAAGCGGATCGAGCCGGCGTCGACCGGGTGATAGCCGACGATCGAGTTGAACAGCGTCGTCTTGCCGGAGCCGTTGGGGCCGATCAGGCCGACGATCTCGCCCGGCGCGACCGACAGCGAGACGTCGCTGTTGGCGACCACGCCGCCGAAGCGCTTGCTGACGTTGGCGGCCTCGAGCATCGTGCCGTTCGCGGCGGCGGTCATCGCGCCGCCTCCCGGGCTTTCCGGCCACCCTCGGCGGCCCGGCCACCCTCCGCGTCCTCGGGGCGCGGGCCGAAGCGCTCGGGATAGCGCTCGCGCAGCCAACCGATGATGCCCTGCGGGAAGAACACCACGATCAGCACGATCAGGAGGCCGAGGGCGACGCGCTGCCAGCCCAGCAGGAAGGTCCAGAAGACCTCTTGGGTGAGGTGGAAGATGGCGGCGCCCAGGACCGGGCCCCAGATCGTGCCCTTGCCGCCGAGGATCGCCATGAGCACCATCCAGACGCCGAAGGTGGCGCCGGCGAAG
The DNA here is from genome assembly GCA_033720555.1 of Kiloniellales bacterium. Lineage (GTDB taxonomy): Bacteria > Pseudomonadota > Alphaproteobacteria > Kiloniellales > JAKSDN01 > CALJXB01. Next base: position 1,901 of record JAWWCG010000325.1, read on the forward strand.
GCGACGTCGGTCGGGTCGATGAAGCCGACGATGTTGCCGACCAGGCCGCCGCAGATCGCCAGGAAGAAGCCGGCGATGCACCAGGCGACGGTCTTGTAGCGCGTGGTGTGCAGCCCCATGGCCTCGGCCTTGTCCTCGTCGTCGCGGATGGCGTTGATGGCCAGCCCGAAACGCCCGGCGTAGAGGCGCCGCAGGACGAGGAAGGTGACGATGGCGAGCGCGAAGCAGGCGTAATAGAAGAAGCGGTTGCGGGCGTCGATCTCGCCGGGGTAGAGCGGCGTCACCATGCCCGAGCCGGCGCCGATCAGGTCGATCCCCGCGGCGATCTCGCCGGCGGCGATGCCCAGGCCGAGGGTGCAGATCGCGAAGTAGTGGCCGCGCAGGCCGAGGATGCCGGAGCCGAGCACGAAGGCGACCGCCACGGCGACGACGGCGGCCACCAGCAGACCGGCGGCGAGGCCGGCGAAGTACTGCACGGGGGTCAGGCCGATGTCCTGGGTGCCGTAGGCGGAGGTGTACTCGGCCAGGTCGGTGAAGGGCGCCACCTGGACGATCGCGCAGACATACATGCCGATGCCGAGATAGACCACGTTGCCGAAGGAGTTGTAGCCCATCTGCCCGCCCAGCACGTCCCAGGTGAGCGCGAAGATCACCATGACCCAGAGGAAGGCGAACTGGGTCGTGTAGGCCGGCAGCAGCACCGGCGCCGCCAGGCCGGCCGCGGCGAGCGCGGCGTAGCCGGCGAAGCGCTTGGGCCCGGGCTTCATTTCAGGTACCGCCGCTTGCGCCGCAGGCGCTGGGAGCGCACCAGCAGGACGACCACCAGCAGGCCGAAGACGAAGGCGATCTGGAACTCGGCGCCGAGGATGAAGCCGGCGAGCTGCTCGGCCGCCCCGAGGCCTAAGGCCGAGACGATGACGGCGGGCAAGTTGCCGAGCCCGGCGACCACCACGATCATGAAGGAGCGCACGGTGTAGGCGAGCCCCTGGAACGGCTGGATCACCCAGGTCATGGCGACCAACGCCCCGGCGGCGCCGCACAGCGCCGCGTTCAGCGCGTAGGTGGCGGCGTAGACGCGGTCGGTGTCGATGCCGAGGATGCGCGCGGCGCGGGCGTTCTGCGCCGTCGCCCGGATCGCCTGGCCGAGACGCGAGCTCTTGAGGAAGACCACCAGGCAGCCGGCGATCACGAAGGTCAGCGCGAAGGCCACCAGCTTGATGTGGGACACCGTCACCAGACCGTCGAACAGGAACCAGGTGTCGAGGCCGGCGTCGACCGATTGGACGTTGGCGGTGAAGACCTGGTTGAGGAGCTGCTGGATCAGGATCGACAGGCCGAAGGTGGCGAGCAGCGAGATGAAGAGATCGCGGCTGACCACCCGGAAGATCACCACGCGGTAGAGGGCCCAGCCCAGGACGAACAGGAACACGGCGGCGGCGGGGACGCCGAACAGGGGGTGAATGCCCAGGCTGGCGACCGTCAGGGCGACGTAGCCGCCGATCATGACGAACTCGCCCTGGGCCACGTTGATCACGTTCATGACCCCCCAGACCAGCGCCATGCCGTAGGCGGCCAGGGCGTAGATCGCGCCGACCAGCATGCCGTCGACCACGAGCTGCACCAGCAGCACCGGCGCGTCGACCAGAAGCTGGATATTGGACATTCAGGCGCGTCCCGGCTCGACCGCCGCCCGCCCCCGAGCGGGCGCTCGAAGGCGGGCGGTCGCGTCACGCACGACGACGCTCAGGACGAGCGGTCGGCCCACTTCGGCCGGGGATAGATCATTTCCTTTTCCGCCCACTTGGTCGGCGCCACCACCACGTACTGGCCGTCCTGGACCTGGAGCAGCGCCATCGGCTTGGCGATGTTCTTGCCGGTCTCGTCGAACTTGATGTTGCCGTAGAAGGTCTCCATCTCGGTCGCCGCCAGGGCGTCGCGCACCGCATCCGTCTCGAACGAGCCGGCCCGCTCGAAGGCGTCGACGAAGGTCATGACGGCCGCGCTCGACTCCGCCGCCTGATAGGGCGGCGCGTAGCCGTACTTGTCCTCGAAGGTCTTGGCGTAATCCCCCGCCGAGCCGAACAGATCGTCCTTGTAGCTCATGGTCGGCGCCCACTGGGTGGCGCAAAGGGTGTACTCGGCGTCGGCGCCGAACTTGCCGATCACGTCGGCGGAATCGCAGTGGGTCAAGGCGAGGATCGGCACGTCCACCTTCATCTCCGCGACCTGCTTGACCGCCGTGGCGGCGCCCTTGGCGTGGCCCGACACGATCAGAATGTCCGGATTGACCGCCTTCACCTTGGTCAGGGTCGTCGACATGTCGTTCAGCTCCTTGGGAAGCTTGTCGTCGATGACGATCTCCATGCCGAAGGACTCCGCGTCCTCGATTACCCCGGCGCGCACGTCCTGGCTGAAGGGGTCGTTCTCGACGGCGATCGCGACCTTGAGATTCTGCGGCTGGCGGCCTTCGGCCTCGGCCTTCTCAGCGGCCAGGCTGATGGCGCTGGCGAGATACTGCTCCGAGGTCGACAAGACGGCGAAGAGGTACTTGTAGCCCTGCGTGAACAGCGAGCGCGAGGCGCCGTTGCCTTCCACCATGGGGATGCCGTACTTCTCGGTGACCGGCGCGATCGCCTTGGTCAGGCCGGACGAATAGGGTCCCAGCAGGAACTTGACCCCGTCCTGGTTGATCAGACGCTCGGCGAGCTGGGCGCCGCGGGCCGGCGTCGATTCGTCGTCGTAATAGATAATATCCAACTTGTACGACTTGCCGTCGACCTCGACGCCCCCGGCCTCGTTGATCTTTTCGACCGCCAGGTTATAGCCGTCCATGGTGTGCTGGCCGTTGGTCGAGTACTTGCCCGTGACCGAAACGGCGGCGCCGAGGATGATGGTGTCGCCCTCGACCTTGGCGAGGGCCGATCCGCCGGCAAGGCACACGGCGGCCGCCGTGGCCGCCAAGGCGAGCGGCTTCAATTTCGCTAGCATGTTGATAAACCTCCCATTCGTCCACTTGGCTGGTTTTTTTCGGAGCCTTATTGTTC
>JAWWCG010000326.1:0-4932 GCA_033720555.1 Kiloniellales bacterium
TCCAGGTTCCATGCTCCCGAGCGTTTGCCGATGGCATTCCAGGTCCAGACCGTGTTCTTGTTGACGCCGTCCATCAGCTTCGCCTGGACCTTGATCCGGCCGTTGTGACTGGTGACCCAGACCCAGTCGCCGTCGGAGACGCCGAGATGCCCGGCTGTCTCTCGATTGATGTGAAGCCAATTCTCGCCGCTAATCTGGCGCAACCAGGCATTCTGCGAACCCCAGGAATGGTACATGTGCATAGGGCGCTGAGTAATGGCGTGGAGTGGGTAGTCTCCGCCCTCGACCAGGCTTTCCTCCATGGGTGGGTACCAGATGGGTAAGGGATCGGCGAACTTGGCGATGCGCTCGCGATCGCGTTCGGGCGGCTGGATGTCGCCGTGGCCCTCGCCCGCCAGCTTGAATATCTGCAAGGCCTCCGAATAGATCTTCATGACGATCTGATCGCTGTTGGTGATGAACCCCATCTTCAAGGCCCAATCCAGATACCCTTGGTTCGCATAGCGATGATACTTGTGATGGTCGGGGATTTCGTACTGCCAGAACCCGCCGTTCTCGATGTAGCGGTCCAATTGATCGGGGTTCGGCGCACCGGTGCCGTGTTCAGAGCCGTCCTCGCCGCGCCAGCCGGCGAGCGGCCCGAGGCCAGGGCGTCGCTGGTGGTTGACGATGTAGTCCGCATAGCCGCCTGGATAGAGCGGGCTGCCGTCTTCCTTGACCATTCCCGGCAGACCCAAGCGCGCGCCCAAATCCAGCAGGACCGTTTGGAAGGGACGGACGTCTCGGGTCGGCTGCACCACCGGGTGGCGAATGGCGTCGGCAGCGGCGTCGGCGTGGCTGATCGGCCGGTCCAAAAGCGAGATGCAGTCGTAGCGTTCCAGATAGGTGGTGTCGGGCAGGATCAGGTCGGCGAAGGGGACCATCTCGGAATAGAACGCGTCGGAATAAATGATACGGGGGATCTTGTAACTGCCCGTGGCCGGGTCCGTGTCCGTCAGCATCCTCATGGTCTGGGCTGTGTTCATGGAGGAATTCCAGGCCATGTTCGCCATGTAGAAGAAAAGCGTGTCGATCTGATAGGGATCGCCCTTCCAAGCGTTGTGGATGACCATGTGCATCAGCCCGTGGATGGCCAAGGGGGCCTCCCAGGAAAAGGCCTTGTCGATGCGCTGCGGTTTGCCGTCTTCGCCGATCAGCAGGTCCTTGGGCGCCATGGGAAAGCCCAGATGCGGGCCCGCCAAGGGGGTGTTCGGCTTGACCTCGCGATCTCGGCCGAAGGGCTTCGGAAGCGAATTGAGAGCCTTCGGGTAAGGCGGCTTGTATCGCATCCCGCCGGGAACATCGACGGTGCCCAGAAGAAGCTGCAGGATGTGGATCGCCCGGCAGGTGTGGAAGCCGTTGGTGTGGGCGGAAATGCCGCGCATCGCATGCATGGCGATCGGCCGGCCGACAATCTTGTCGTGCTTGCGGCCGAAGCAATCAGTCCATTGGATGGGCAGCTCGATGGCTTCCTCGAAGGCGACCCTTGCCAGGTCGTCGGCGATGCGCCGGATCGTCGGCGCCGGGATGCCGCAAGTCTCGGCCACAGTTTCCGGCGCGTAGGCCTCGTCCAGATAACGTTCGGCGAGGCGTTGGAAACTGGGCACCGCCTTGCGGCCATCGGGTAAGGTGACTCGGCCCGCGAGGATCGGCATGGCCGCCACGGAATTCGACCGGGCAAGTTCTTGCTTGTTGCCGTCCCAACAGAAGGCTACGCCGTCCTCGTCCCGGATGTAGAGTCCGTGGTCGGGGGCTCCGGGGTCGTCAACGACAAGCCAATGGGCGTTGGTGTATCGGACCAAGAACTCTTCGTCGATCTTCCCGGCTTTCAGTAGCTCGTGGATCAGGGCCATGACGAAGAGCCCGTCCGTGCCGGGGCGAATGCCGATCCATTCATCGGCGATGGCGGAATAACCCGTGCGCACCGGATTGACGGAAACGAACCGGGCGCCCCGCGTTTTGAGCTTGCCGAGACCGATCTTGATGGGATTGGAATCATGGTCTTCGGCGACGCCGAACATGATGAAGTATTTCGTGAGTTCCCAATCGGGTTCGCCGAACTCCCAGAACGCGCTTGCTATGGTGTAAAGGCCTGCGGCCGCCATGTTGACGGAGCAGAACCCGCCGTGTGCGGCGTAATTGGGCGTGCCGAATTGCTGCGCCCACCAACTGGTCAGGGACTGGCTCTGATCGCGGCCGGTGAAAAAGGCGAGCTTATGCGGACCGGTGGCGCGGCATGTGGTCAGCCAAGCCGTCGCCGTATCGAGCGCCTCGTCCCACTCGATTTCCTTGAACTCGCCGGAGCCACGCGGCCCGACTCGTTTCAGAGGCTTGGAGAGCCGGGCGGGCGACTTGTAATTCATGATCCCCGCGGACCCTTTAGCGCAAAGCACACCCTTGTTGACGGGGTGGTCGCGGTTGCCCTCTATGTAGCGGATTTCGTCGTCCTGCAGATGGACCTTGATGCCGCACCGGCAAGCGCACATGTAGCAGGTCGTGCACTTGACCTCGTCGCCGACGCTGGGCGAGGTGTCGACGGGGCTTTCAGTGTGTCGATCGCGAATGATTATGCCTCCTTCTTTAACCCTTCCCACGTCGCGATCGCTCCTCTGAGACGTTGCCCTGCTGTGCGATCGGTGCCGTCGGCCACATGCGAGCCCATTTCAAACAGTCCCGGCACGAGGGTTCGTTACTGTGAATTCTGGGCCTTGTCGCTAAGCCAGCGAGCGCACAGCTGACGCCGCTCAACGCCTATCTCCTTCATCGCGGCGCCACGGCAGCGCGATCGGTCGGTCGCGATGGCTTGGCGCCTGCCATAGCGCTTCTTCGCGCGTCAAAGGAAAGCCAGAGCCGCCGTGCGGCCCCGGCGCTTCGCGGCGACGACCTCCAGCGCCTCGCCTTCGCGATCCACGGCCCGCCAGAGACCATGTATTCACCATTGATGTTCACAAAGTCCTCGTCCAGGCGCCACCGCCGCTGCGGCACGGCCCGCGAGTCCCCTGGTCGCCGCCTCCCGGTCTTGGCGGCCAGCCGCGCGGCGAACCGGGCCCACCAGAACCGCACCGTCTCGCGGCAGATAGCGATGACGCGCTCAAACGGCAGATCCTCGACCTGCCGCAGAGACGGCGGATAGCGGATAGAGAGCGTCACCGCGAGGCGGATCACGTTCGGCGAGCTGGCGACATAGCGGAAAGGATCGTGCATCGCCGGAGGCTATGCCTCACCTCTATCCAGGTGAAGCCGATTCGATCCGACACCGCCAATATGTTCAGCATCTAACTCCGGCAGAAGTGTTTATAGATGAGCTCCATGGTCTCGCGCGCTTTCTCGCTCGCCAGTCTGTAGTAGATCACCTTGCCGTCGCGCCGGGTCGTCACCAGGTTGTCGGCCCGGAGCCTGGCCAACTGTTGCGACAGGGTGGGCTGCCGGATCTCCAGGAGAGTTTCCAGCTCGGTCACCGAATACTCCCCCTCCGACAGGATGCACAGCAGCATCAGCCGGTTCTCGTTGGCCAGCGCCTTGAGGAACTGGGAGGCCTCTCGGGTATTGCGAACCAGTTTTGTGAGCATAATCGGGGGCAAGGGCGCATCCATAAGGGTCTTTACCTTTGTATTGCGTGTCTCGGGATCCAAGGTCCCGGCTGGGCCCATCTCCATCCGCCGCTCAAAAGGCGATATCCGCCTCGATCGCTGCGATCCCGGCGCGGGCGCAGTCGTCATCGAGCTTGCCGCTTGGGGCGCCGGAGATTCCGATGCCGCCGACGATCGAGCCGGCCGCCTCGATGGGCACGCCGCCGCCGATCATCAAAGCGCCATCGACATGGCGAACGCCGGAGAACTCGTTGGCCTCCGTCAAAGCATTCAGCTCGACCGTATCGGTGCGGAAACTCACGGCGGTCCACGCCTTGCGTCTGGCCGTCGACGGTGTATGCGGCCCAGCGAAGCGGTCACGGATGAGGACCTGGGCGACGCCGAAGCGGTCGACGACGACCACGCTGACCTGGTATCCCTCCGACCGGCACTTGTCCAGCGCCGCCTGCGCCGCCTTCATGGCGGTCTCCGGGCTGAGAACCTTGAACTCGACGAGCGCCTCTTGCGCCAGGGCATTCGGCGCGATTGACGGCATTGCCGCGAACGCCATCGCCAGGACGGTGGCCGTTATGCGCTTTCTCAAGACTCTCATGGTCGCATGTCTCCAATGCTTGGTTGCTTCGACACCTGAGGCAGGTCCTCGAGCAGGCCCTGAAGGAGCCCCCAAAAATGGTCCTCGCCCGGATATCCGACGATGCGGCCCACTTCGCGTCCCTGGTCCAGGAGCACGAACGTCGGGCTGTAGCGAACGCCGGCGATCTGCGCGAGATCCGCTGGGCGCGGCTCGTGCAGGGCGACTCGGCGCAAGGGCGCCAGGCGTCCTTCGCTGGTCTTGTGATAGACCACCCCGACCTCGTCGTCCCACAACGCGCACCACTCGCAAAGCGGCGCCTCGAACATCACCAGTTCCACGCTTTCGGCCGGAGCAATCGCGTAAGCCCAAAAACAAAGGCCCGCGGCCAGGATTCGTCCGAAGCGCAGGCGGCGCAGGCCCCGCCGCCGGGCTCGGCGCCTGCCGCTCGACGCATCTTTTTGGCAGCGCGTCCCGCCGGGGCGCGGCGGACTCGTCAATTTACAATCCATGAATGTGATTGTGAGCCCAATGGGATGGCAAAATCAAGGCCCGGCTCGCCGACGTGGCGGGCGTCCCATGCGACGGGCCCCGGAGCGATCGATGGCTCTAGGCGCAGCCGTCGAAGCCGTCGGCGGCCATCTTGGCCTCGTACGGCGCCGCCACCTCGGGACCCGGCGTCAGGCTGCCCTTGACCGATCCCCAGTCCTCCGGCTTGAGGACGACCAGCCA
>JAWWCG010000327.1:0-4929 GCA_033720555.1 Kiloniellales bacterium
AGCGTGGTGACGGTGCGGGTCGAGGTTTCCATGAGGTGCGGCAGCAGGGTATCGGGCTCGCTGATCAGCCGTATGACGGTCTCTTGCTGCAGGTCGTCGATCCGCGGCGCGTCCTCGCCCTTTGGCAGCCGCGCGATGAAGGCCTCGACGGCGGCCGACAGCCCGGCCGGGTCGACGAAGGTGTGCGCCTCCAGTTCCACGCACTGCTGCGCGGCGTCCTCGGCGTGGCACGAAACGCGGCGCTTGAACTCGAAGGTGGAGCGCATCGGCACCTCCATGTTGCCGAAGGCCGGCACCGCCTGCGCGTAGCTCAGTTCGTAGACGTCGCCTTGGTCCATCTCGGCGTCGAGCCAGGATCCGACGTAGGCGTTCCACTCCGACACGATGCTCGCCTCGACCTGCTCCCTGGTGAAGATCGCGCCCAGGGTCTGCACGATCTGGCTCCGCGTCGCCTCGGGAAACTCGGAGAAGGCGTCGTCGATGCCGTCGAGGATGCCGGCGCGGAATGCGTCGAGCCCTTCGACGCGCACGAACTCCCCGCCGCGATCGACCACGTAGCTGGGCGGCGTGCTGAGCGCCTTGGCCATGTACTTCGTGAGCATGGCCTGCGGGCCGGCGCCGGAGTTCTCGACCTCGGTCTCGATATTGTCGAACGCGATCAGCAGGCCGTCGGCGGCGCTCGACGTGGCGAACTGGTAGCGCCCGGACATGCTGATATCCTCGCTTCGCCCGTTCACGACCTTGCTGGTGCGGGCGCTGAAGGCGACCTCGCCGCGCAGCCCGCTCGGCCAGTCGAAGGTCAAGGCGACCGTTTCCTTGGTGTTGGCGGCCACGTCCGAGACGGCCGGCAGGGCCGCCGAGACCAGGAGGGCGAGCAGGCAGGCGCGCGCCAGACGATACGGCAAGCGGTGCGGCATATCCCGAGGTCCCGTGCAAGGAAGGGGGCCTGCGAGCTTAGCCGCCACCCGTTGCGGTCGTATTAACGCCCGGCCTATATCGAGCGCCTGCGAGCGATCCGGCGGCCCCACGCCGGCGGCGCGCCCGATCGCCGCAACCGGCGCCGCGGCGCCGCGAAATCCCGGGAAACGCGTGGGGTTGAACCCCTGGGTTGCCGGTGATACGCAAGGTAATGATCAATCGGATCAAGGCTCTCCTGCGCGATTCCGGCGGGCCGTCGGGGCAGGGCGCGCCGCATCACAGCTTCGCCGAGCTGCAGGTGGCGGCCGCCGCCCTCCTGGTCGAGGTCGCGCAGATGGACGCCGACTACAGTGCGGCCGAACAAGCGAAGATCCTTGACTTGGTACGCACTCGCTTCGCATTAACGGAGGAAGAAGCGCAGAGCCTGCTGGAGCTTGCCGGCCAAAAGGTGGCCGATTCCAGCCAACTCTACAGCTTCACGCGGGTGGTCAAGGACAACTTCGACCACGAGGAGCGGGTCGAGCTTATGGAGATGTTGTGGGAAGTGGTTTACGCGGACGGCAAACAGCACCACCTGGAGGCCAATTTGTTGCGGCGAATCGCCGGGCTGATCTACGTGTCGGACCGCGAGAGCGGCACGGCGCGCAAGCGGGCGCTCGGCAAGCTGGGTTTAGAGGGATGAGCGCGTCCCGCGGCAGGGCGCGTCTCGGCGTTCGGAGGCACGAGGCAAGACCATGACGTACATCGTGAACGAGGCGTGCATTAAGTGCAAATACATGGACTGTGTCGAGGTGTGCCCGGTCGATTGCTTCTACGAAGGCGAGAACATGCTGGTCATCCATCCCGACGAGTGCATCGATTGCGGCGTCTGCGAGCCGGAATGCCCGCCGGAAGCCATCCTGCCGGACACCGATCCGGAGGCCGACGCCTGGCTGGAACACAATCGGCAATACAGCGAGGCCTGGCCCAACATCACCCGCAAGGGCGAGCCGCCGGCCGACGCCGATCAGTTCAAGGACGTGGCCGGCAAGTTCGAGAAGTATTTCAGCCCGAACCCCGGCGCGAGCGGCTAGAGCCGTACGGACGTACGGGGCGGCAGACGGCTTCGCGAGGGCGCGCCGCGTCCATTGTCTCAGCCGGTCATTTGATGTAACATAATAGTCGTCAATGACAGCACGTCGGCCATTATCGAGAGAGGCACGCGGGGATTTACGCCCTTGTCGCATCGGCCGGCGACCAAGGAGACGAGGTGGACAAAGGCTGGCGGCCTCGCCGAGCGAGACTCCAGCCATGGTTTCGAGAGGCCCCTTGCCGCAGGACGGTAGCTGCGACAGGAGGCCTTCGATGTGTCTGGGCAATGGAGGACTGGCCGAGGCCGAATGGCTGAGGCCGAATTGCCCGGACGGAGCCTGAGATCCCCCTGCCAAAGGTCTCCCACACCAAAGGCGGTCGCAGCCCGGCCGCACAAGAAGAATCGGCAACGGACAAGAGAACACAAAATGGCGAAGGCGAAGCAGGCGGACTACAGTGCGGGTGATTTCGTGGTCTATCCGACTCACGGGGTCGGCAAGGTATTGGGCGTCGAGACCCAGGAAATCTCGGGCATTTCCCTCGAGCTCATCATCATCAAGTTCGACAAGGACCGGATGACGCTCAGGGTCCCGGTCGAGAAGGCGCAGAACTCGGGCCTGCGCAAGCTGTCGACGCGCAAGGTCATGGATACGGCGCTGACCACGCTCAAGGGGCGCAGCCGGGCCAAGCGCACGATGTGGAGCCGGCGCGCGCAGGAATACGAGGCCAAGATAAACTCCGGCGATCCGGTCTCGATCGCCGAGGTGGTGCGCGACCTGCACCGCGGCGACGACCAGCCCGACCAGTCCTACAGCGAGCGTCAGATGTACCAGGCGGCCCTCGACCGCCTGGCCCGCGAGCTGGCCGCCCTCGAGAAGATCGACGAGGTGGCGGCGGCCCAAAAGCTGGAAGACATGCTCAAGGCGGCCTAAGCTGTCGTCGGTCCGGAGTCGGCCGCGCGCCGATCCGGGCCCGAGGACCGGAACTTGCTCTTCGATGCGAGGACGCCGCCGCCAGGCCCGGCGGCGTCGCGAGCGGCGGAGGGGTGACCTGGCGAGGCTATGAGCGACCGCCACAAGTTTGCCAGGCTGATCGCCGCGCGGCGCGTCTGGGCGATCGCCTCGATCCATGGCGAGGCCGAGCGCCTGGGCCGTCTGCACGGTTTGATCTGGGACCGCCTCGCGCCCGGCGACCGCGTCGTCTATCTCGGCAACATGATCGGGCGCGGGCCCGACGTCGGCGCCACCGTCAACGAACTGCTGGCCTTTCGCCGGGTCTTCCTGGCCGGGCGCAACGCCTTCGCCTCGGATCTCGTCTACCTGCGCGGCGGCCAGGAGGAGATCTGGCAAAAGCTGCTGCAGCTCCAGTTCTCCCAGAACCCGAAACGGGTGCTCAACTGGATGATCGAATATGGCGCGGGCAGCACGCTCGAGGCCTATGGCACCAGCGTCGAGCAGGCGCGCGAGGCGACCAGCTCCGGCGCCGTCATGCTGACCCGCTGGACCACGGGTCTGCGGCGAACGATCCGCCAGCACCCCGGGCACTTCCAGCTCTACGCCGCGCTCCGCCGGGCCGCCTTCACGGCGGACGACCGCCTGCTCCTGGTCAACGCCGGCCTCGACCCGGAGCGCCCGCTGGACGCCCAGTTCGACAGCTTCTGGTGGGGCGGCGAGGAGTTCGACCGCATCACCGAGCCCTACGGCCAGTTCCGCAAGGTGGTGCGCGGCTTCGACCGCCGGCATCCCGGGCTGCTCGAGACCGACTACACCTTGACGGTGGACGGCGGCTGCGGCTTCGGCGGCCCCTTGCTCGCCGCCTGCGTGCGCCCGTCGGGCGAGGTGGTGGACCGGGTCGAAGCCTGAGAAGGTCGGCGGCCGGCGCGCCGCTTCAGCCGCCGATGCGGCGTTCCAGGCCGGCGGCGATGTCCTCGGGCGGCGCCAGATGATCGAAGTGGGTGACGTATTCGCCGTCCGGGCCCATCAGGAATATGAACGAGGAGTGGTCCATCAGGTAGGTGCCGCTCGCCTCATCCTCCACCTTGGCGTAGTAGACCCGGTAGGCCTTGGCCGCCGCGGCGATGTCTTCCGCGGTGCCGGTGAGCGCCACCAGATCCGGGTGGAAGCTCGGCGCGTAGGCGGCCATCGCCTCGACGGTGTCGCGCTCGGGGTCGACGGTGATGAACACGGGCACCACCTGATCGGCCGCCTGCGGCGCGCGCTCGCGCAGCAGCTCCAGCGCCCGGCTCATGGTCAGCAGCGTCGTCGGGCAGATGTCCGGGCAATAGGTGTAGCCGAAGTAGATCAGCATGTAGCGGCCGCGGAACTCGGCGTCGCTGCGCCGCGCGCCGGTCTGGTCCACCAGCTCGAACGGCCCGCCCACGTCCGGCGTGCCGCTGGTGGTCGCCGCGGTGATGGTGATCGGCGGCCGGGCCAAGTGCCAGGCGAGCCAGCCGCCCCCCAGCACGAGGACGGTCAAGAGGGCGACGAGCCCAAGTCGCAGAGGTGTCATCGAAACGCTTCCAAGCACGGTCGGGCGGCGCGCGCCCAGGCCTGTAATCCCACGGGCATGTCACCCCACGGATCGCTAGCCCAGCCGCCGGCCACAACGACGGGCGGCGCCGGCCAGAGGCCCGGGCCGCCCCCAGCAATCTTCCCCCGCAATCTTCCCCCGGGATCTCCCCCTAATGCCGGCGCATGCGGTGTCGGCGCCTAGTTCGGCAACGAGGACCGCAAGCGGTCGGCGTGGGGATTGAAGTATTTGCGATCAAACAGGATCTTCTTCGGGTCCGCGCCGGCGGCGTAGTAGAGCTCGTTCCAGGCGGTCCGCTTGACGATCGCCGAGCCCTCCAGCATGCCGCCGCCGAACAGGCCGACGGACTTGGAGAAGGCGTAGATGTCTTCGCTGAAGTTGCTGGTGGTCGAGGCGCCGATGCCCTTGCCG
>JAWWCG010000328.1:0-4913 GCA_033720555.1 Kiloniellales bacterium
GCGGGCGGTCTCGCTCGCCACCTGTTGGATGTTGGACAGGGCATCCTTGCGGGCCTCGGCGATGCGCGCCTCGGCCGCCTTGACCTCGGCTGCCAGCTTCTTCGCCAGGGCCTGGTGCTGCTGATCGGCTTCCGCGGCCATTTCCTCGGTGGCCTGGCGGATCGCCGATTGCGCCTCGTCGCGCGCGCCGTCGAGCTGCGCCTCGTAAGCCGCCAGCGCCTCCTTGGCCTTTAGCTCCAGCTCGGTCGCCCGCTCCAGGTCGTCGTCGATCTTACGCTGCCGGGCCTCCAAGGCCGCGCCGATCTTCGGCAAGACCGATCTCGCCAAGAGGAAATAGAGCACGGCGAAGCAGACGATCAGCCAGAAGATCTGCGACGGGAAGGTGGCGAAGTCGAACTGGGGCATGAGCCTCTTGATCCGCTGTCGGAGGGATCCCCGCTCGGGGTCCGGATGCGGCCCGGCGCCGTTCCCGCGTCCTAGAACACGAACAACAGCAGGAGGGCGATCAGCAGCGCGTAGAGCGCCACCGCCTCGACCAGCGCGAAGCCGATCCACATGAAGCCCTGCACTTGCGGAATGGCGCTGGGATTGCGCGCGCCGGAGGAGATCATCGACGAGAAGATGTTGCCGATGCCCGAGCCGACGCCGCCGAGGCCAATGACGGCCAAGCCAGCACCGATCAACTTCGCAGCTTCAATTTCCATTTCTTCAGTCCCCTAGTTGCGTGATGCGTGATGGGCGAGGCCCGCTCCCGTGCCTGTGCGTCCTCAGTGCCCGTGCGTCCTCAGTGCCCGTACTCCTTAGTGCCCGTACTCCTTAGTGCATGTGCAGGGCGTCGTTCAGATAGACGCAGCTGAGGATGGTGAACACGTAGGCCTGCAGGAAGGCGATGATGAACTCGAGGCCGGTGAGCGCGGTGACCAGGGCCAAGGGCACCACGCCGCCGACGAAGAGCGTCGCACCCGCCACGGGGGCGACGAAACTGGCGAACACCTTCAGCATGGTGTGGCCGGCGGTCATGTTCGCGAAGAGTCGCAAGGCGAGGCTCACCGGGCGCGTGAAGTAGGACAGCACCTCGATCGGGATCAACAGCGGCGCCAGAAAGATCGGCACGTCGCTCGGCAGGAAGAAGCCGAAGAACTTCAGGCCGTGCTTCATGAAGCCGATCACCGTGACGCCGACGAAGACCACCAAGGCCATGGCGAAGGTGACCACGATGTGGCTGGTGTAGGTGAAGCTGTAGGGGACCATGCCCAACATGTTGCCGGCGAACACGAACATGAAGAGGGTGAAGATGAAGCCGAAATACTTGCGGCCCTCCGTCCCCACGTTGTCGCGGATCATGTTGGCGATGAATTCGTAGCTGATCTCCGACAAGGACTGCAGCCGGCTGGGCACCAGTTGGGCGCGGCGCACGCCCAGCGACAGGAACAGCGTCACCAGGGTGATGCCGATCACCATGAACAGCGCGGAATTGGTGAAGGAGTAGAACGCCAGGTCCTGCGTCTCGCCGCCGAACAGCGGCGCGATCTCGAACTGCGTCAGCGGGCCATGGCCTTCGCCGCCGTTTTCCGCCATCAGCTCTTGCCCCCCCGATCCTCGTCAGCGCCGCCGTTTGACGGCCCCTCAACCTGCCGCCCGTCGTTCGCCGGCGGCGCTTCCCCTTGTTCGGCCCCGTCGTCGCCCGCTTGGCGGTATCCGACGGCGAAGCCGCGGCCCGTGGCCGCGCGATAGACGTTCAACATCCCGGCGGCCGCCCCAAGGAACAGGAAGACCACCATCATCAGCGGCGAGGTGTTCAGCCACTCGTCCAATAGTAGGCCGAGACCCACCCCGATTGCCAGGCCGGCCAGGAGGTCGACCGCGATCCGCAGCCCGAATCCCAGCCCGCTTCCGGACACGGGCGACCCGCTCCGACCGCCCGCTCCAAGCTTATCCTGCTGTCGAGACCGAGCGGCTTCGAGGCGACCCTGCAAATCCTTCAATGACGGCGGGTGTTCCCGCCCGGCCATACGCTGACACCCCGCGTTACCTCCCCCGAAGCCGTTGCTTTCGGGGTCGAAAACGGCCGGACCTTACGCAAGCGCGCGAACTCCTGTCAAGGCATGAAAGGCGCGCTTCGACGCGCGCTTCGCGGCGTCCCGCGGGGCCTCTGCGCGGCCGCGCGCTAGGCGGTTTCGCGCATCCGCTCGGCGACGCCGAGATCGACCGAAACCAGCTTGCTGACGCCGCGCTCGGACATGGTCACGCCGTAGAGGCGATCCATGCGGGCCATGGTCATGCGGTGGTGGGTGATGACCAGGAAGCGGGTCCGGGTGGTGTGGGCGAGGTTCTGCAGCAGGGTGCAGAAGCGGTCGACGTTGGCGTCGTCGAGCGGCGCGTCGACCTCGTCCAGCACGCAGATCGGCGCCGGATTGGTGAGGAACACGGCGAACAGCAGCGACAGGGCGGTAAGCGCCTGCTCGCCGCCCGACAGCAGCGACATGACCTGCAGCCGCTTGCCCGGCGGGCTCGCCATGATCTCCAGGCCGGCCTCCAGGGGATCCTCCGCCTCGGTCAGCGCGAGATGGGCCCGGCCGCCGCCGAACAGGCGCACGAAGAGCTCCGAGAAGTGACGGTTGACCTCCTCGAAGGCCTTCAGCAGCCGGGTGCGGCCCTCCTTGTTGAGGTCGGCGATGCCGTGGCGCAGCCGGGCGATCGCGGAGATCAGGTCCGCCCGCTCGGTCTGCAAGGCGTCGATCTGCTGCCCGACCTCCTCGGCCTCCTGCTCGGCCAGGAGGTTGACGGCGCCGAGGTTCTCGCGCTCGCGAACCAGGCGGGCCAGCTTGGCCTCGATCTCCTGTTCGGGCGGCAGGTCCTGGCTGGGGTCGATCTCGGCCACCTCGAACAGCTGATCGGGATGGCATTCCAGGCGCTCGCGGACCCGCTCGCGGAACAGGGTCAGCGCCTGGTCGGCCTGTTCGTTGGCGCCTTCCGCGCGCACCCGCTCCTCACGGGTTTGGGCGAGCGCCTGCTCGGCGGCGCGCAAGGCCTTGTCGGCCTCCGCCAGGCGCCGTTCGCCGACCGCCAGCGCGTCCATGGCGGTCTTGCGCTCGGCCTCGGCGGCGTCGACGCGATCGGCCAGGGACTCGCGCCGCTGCGCGATCTGCGCGGGCAGGGCTTCGAGGCTGTCGATCTCGTCGCGGGTCTCCTGCCAACGTCCGCTCAGCTCGCCCAGGTGCTGCCCCGCCTCGCTGGCCCGCCGCTCCCACAGGCCGGTCTCCTCGCCGATCGCCCGCAGGCGCTGCTCGCGGGCCTCGCGCTCGCGCTCCAGGCGGGCCGCCTCGGCCTGGCGGTCGGCCAGTTCGGCGCGTTCCTGCTCGGCCCGGCCGCGCAGCGCCTGCAAGGCCGCGCGCAACCTCTCCAAATCCGGCAGCGCCGCGCGGTCGGCTTCGTTCTGTTCCTGGGCGGCCGTGCTCTCGGCCAGCTCCTCGCCCAGGCGCTCCGCGGTCTCGCCGAGGGCACTCAGCCGCGACGCCGCCGCCGCCGAGGCCTGGGACAGGCGGCCATAGGCCTGGCGCGCCTGGTCCAGCTCGCCGTGGGCGGCGGCTTGGGCCTCGCGGGCCTGGCGCTCGCGCTCGGTCGCACCTTGCGCCTCGGCGGCGCAAGCGTCGAGGCGCTCGCGCAGGCTTTCGGCGGTCTCGCTCGCCTGGCCGAACTGGCGGCGCAGCTCGACCAGGCGCGAGCGCTGGGCGAGGCGGGCGGCGGCGCCGGTCGGCGCGTCGGGCCGCGCGGCGAAGCCATCCCAGCGCCACAGCGCGCCGTCCCGGGTGACCAGCCGCTGGCCCGGCGCCAGCAATCTTTGCAGGCGGTCGCCGCTCGCGTCGTCGTCGACCAGGCCGATCTGCGACAGGCGGCGGCTCAGGACTTCGGGCGCCCGCACGAACTTGGCCAGCGGGACCGCGCCCTCGGGCAGGCTCGGCGTCGCGGCGAGGGCGCCGAGGGCGGTCCAGTGGGCCGGCGCCGCCTCGTCGGCCGGCGCCTCGAGGTCGTCGCCCAGGGCGGCGCCCAGCGCCGCCTCGTAGCCGGCCTCGACCCGCACGGCGTCGACCAGCGGCGGCCACATGTCGCTTTCCTTGGGCTCCAGCAGCGCCGCCAGGGCGGAGATTTCGGCGTCCAGGCGCGAGCGCTCGGTGTCGGCCTGGCGCCAGGCCTCGCGCGCCGCGCTCTCGGCCTCGCGGGCCTCGGCGAGGGCCGCGCTCGCGGATTCGGCCTCGGCCTTGCGGGTCGCCAGCAGGCGTTCGGCCTCGCTCACCGCCTGCTCGGCGGCCGCGAGGGCTTCGCGGTCCTGGGCTTGGCCGCCGAGCGCCGCGCGCTCCTGCTCGACCGTTTCGAGCTGGCCGCGCAGCTTGCGGATGCGTCCGGCGAGTTCCTCGGCGCGTCGCTCCACGGCGCTGCCGCGGGCCTCTTCGGCGGCCAGCTCGCTTGCCTGGGCGCTCAGGGCGTCTTCGGTGGCCGTGAGCTGCGCGCGCGCCGCCTGGGCGCGCTCCTGCGCCGCGCCGCGCTGGTCGGCCTCGCCGGCGATGGCCTCTTCCAGGCCCTGGCGTTCCGCGGCCAGCCGGCTCTGGGCCGTCGCCGCGTCGTCCGACAGAGTCTGGGCGCGCTGCTGATCGCCTTCGATCTGGGCCAAGCGGTGCCCGGCTTGCTCGCGCGCCGCCGACACCCGGGCCTCTTCCTGCTCGAGGGCGGTGCGCTCCGCCAGCAGCCGCTGCAGGGCGGCGGAGGCGGCGGCCTCGGCCTGGCGCAGCTCGGGCAGCGCCCCGGCGGCCTCGGCCTGATCGGTGGCTGCCGAGGCGGTCGTCTCCATCAGCGCGCCGACCTTGCGTTCCGCCTCGGCGAGCTGGCTCTCGGCGGCCGCCTTGGCGCGCCGGGCC
>JAWWCG010000329.1:0-4906 GCA_033720555.1 Kiloniellales bacterium
CCCACGCCCTCCACGCCAAGGCCCGCGCCCTCAAGGACAACATCCGGCTGACCCGCCGCGACCTCGCCGATTGCGAGTGCCAGATCGAGAAGCTGCGACGCCGCCTCGTGGCGCTCGACCCCGGCGGTGCCACCGGCAGGGACGAAGGCTAGAGCGGAAAGCCCATGGCGTGGACCAGGCGCAGCCAGGCGCGGCGCCAGCCGCCCTTCTCGTCGGCGTCCTCCAGCGCGTACATGGTGAGCTTGGCGCCGATCCAGCGGAACGGCTCCGGCGGCATGACGTTGGGCAGGGTCGAGGCGCAGTCCAGCTTGAGCTCCGGCGCGTCCGGGTCGTCCAGCAGCGCCAGGCCGAGGCGCGCGCCGAAGCGGCTCGCCGAGACGCCGAAGCCGGAGTAGCCGCCGGCATAGATCGCCTTGCCGTCGTGATAGCGCTGGAAGTGGACGGCCATGCGCGTGGTCAGCGCGATCGGCCCGCCCCAGGCGTGCGTGAAGCAAACGTCGTCGAGCTGCGGGAAGGTCTTGAAGAAGACCTCGGCCAGCCGCTCGTAGGTCCCCACCCGGCGGTCGGCGACAGGGTCGGTGTCGTTGCCGTAGTAATAGCCGACCCGGCCGCCGAAGACGATGCGGTTGTCCTTGGTCAGGCGCGTGTAGTTGAGCTGGGTGCGGGTGTCGTAGACGCCCTGGCGGCCGGCCCAGCCGACCCGCGCCATCTGCTCGTCGCTGAGCGGCTCGGTGGCGACGATGCGGTCGCGGATCGCCGCGACGCGGCGCTTGATGCGCCGGTCCCCGGCGGCGAAGGCGTTGGTCGCCAGCAGCACCTTGGGCGCGCGCAGAGAGCCGTCGTGGGTGCGCACCAGCAACGCGGCGCCGTCGCGCTCCAGGTCGGTGAGCGGCGTGTCCTCGTAGAGCCGCACGCCGAGCTCGAGCGCCGCCGCCTTGAGGCCCCAGGCCAGCTTCGCCGGGTGCACGGTGCCGCTGTTGGAGCGCGACCAGACCGCGCCGTGGTAGAGCGGCGAGGCGATCTGCTCTTGGATCCCGTCGCGGTCGAGGTAGACCACGTCGTAGCCGTGGCGTTTATGAAGTTCGAACTCCGCCTCGAGGTCGGGCAGATGGGCCGGATCGACCGCCACCGTCAGCTCGCCGCCCCATTCGATCTCGGCGTCGATCTGGTGACGCGCCAGGGTGTCGGCGAAGCCCTTGGCGTTGTTGTGGCCGAGGCGCTCGAGGGCATCGAGGTCGTTGGGGAAGATGCGCTCGGCGTTGGAGAGCCCATGCATGACCGAGGTGGAGACGATGCCGCCGGGGCGGCCCGAGGCGCCGTGGGCCACCTTCGCCGCCTCGACCAGCGCCACGTCGCGGCCAGGCTGTGCCTCCTTGGCGAGGATCGCCGCCCACAGGCCGGTGAAGCCGCCCCCGACGATGACGAGATCGGCCTCGCCGCGCCCGATCAGCGGCCGCTCGGGCGTCGGCGCCGCCGGGTTGTCGAGCCACAGCGGGAACAGGGTGACATCGCTCAGGGCGCGTTCCACCGATGGCGACATCTCGGGGCCTCCCTCCCCGCCGGCGGCCACCGATCTTAAGGCCGGCGATCTAGGTTAGACGACTTATAGCAGAAGTCGCGCGCTCTGGCTTTGGGGCTTTGGGGCTTTGGGGCTTTGGGGCTTTGCGGATGCGCGGCTTCGCAGATGCACGGCTTTGGGGCCGTGGGACATCTCGGCCGTGGGACCGTGCGGCTGAAGGCGCGCGCCCGCGCCGGGGACACCGCCGGGGAAACCGCCGGGGTCGGCCGAGCCCGACCGTCGCAGGCCCGCCGCCCCCACGGGGGCGGCGGCGGCGTGGCGGTGGGGCCGCAGACCTCAGGCGTCACCTCAGGCTTGGCCTCAGGCGTGGCCTTCGGTCTCGAAGTCCAGGGACTCGCCGGTCTCGAACCGCTCGCCCAGAAACTCCAGGAAGGTGCGGACATCGTCCTGGGCGGCGTCCACGTCGCCCGCCTCGAGGTCCGCGTAGACCACCAGCAGCATGTCGCTGGTGGCCTTGTAGAGCCGTTGCTGCCAGAACGAGAGCGCCGTCTCGATCTCGCTCAATCTCGCTTCACACCTGCCGCATTTGCAAGGCGCCGCCGAATAGTCCCCCATATCAAATCCCCCGGACATTCCAGAATCTGCAGTAATACTTGAATAATCAAAGTAAAAACAAACAGTTAACGCCTCACTCCCATTTTTAGTATAGCAGCATTTGGAATTTCTTACAAAGAATAGGCGTCATACGCCGATCGCGGCTCGACGCCCGCCTCCCAGGCTCTCTCACCGGCCGGCCGAAGGGCGGCGAAACCTGCCCGCCGGCCGGCGCCGCGCGATGGCCGCCGCGAAGCCGCTCGGCGCCGTTGCGATGCGTCCTGGACTCACCGGTCCACGGTGTTACGGTCGGGGCCTCACGGTGCGAACGCGGCCCGCGTCCGCGTGGATCCGCGTTCGACTCCGCACTTTGGACCTTACGCCCCGGCTGGCCATGCTGCGCCTCCGGGGCGTCTCCTTGTTCGGCGCCTGGGTCCGCTCTAGCCGGCCGGCTCGAGCCGCAGCAGCTTGCCGTCCTCGTGATCGGTCAGCAGGTAGAGATAGCCGTCCGGCCCGGCCCGCACGTCGCGGATCCGCGCGCCGAGGTCGGCGAGCAGGCGCTCCTCGTGGACCACCCGCTCGCCGTCCAGCTCGAGGCGGACCAGGGCGCGGCCCGATAGGGCGCCGAGGAAGAGGTTGCCGCGCCACGCCGGGAAGGCCTCGCCGTCATAGAACGCCAGCCCCGAGGGCGAGATCGACGGCACCCAGTGGCGCACCGGCTGCGCCATGCCCGGCTTCTCGGCGCCTTCGCCGATGGGCAGGCCGGCGTAGCTCTCGCCGTAGGTGATCACCGGCCAGCCGTAGTTGGCGCCGGCGGCGATCAGGTTGAGCTCGTCGCCGCCGCGCGGGCCGTGCTCGACCGCCCAGATCCGGCCGGTTTCCGGGTGGACCGCCAGGCCCTGGGGATTGCGGTGGCCGTAGCTGTAGATCTGCGGCGCCGCGTCGTCGCGGCCGACGAAGGGGTTGTCGGGCGGAATGGAGCCATCCTCGGCGATGCGCAGCACCGAGCCCGCCGGGTCGGCCAGGTCCTGGGCCCGCTCGTCGTCGCCGCGCTCGCCCGCGGTGACGTAAAGCGTGCCGTCGGGGGCGAACGCGAGGCGCGAGCCGAAGTGCCGGCCGCCCCTGGATTTCGGGTCCACCTCCAGGATCGTCTCGAGATCGACGAGCCGCTCGCCGTCGAAACGGGCGCGCGCCACCGCCGTGCCCCGCCCGAACCAGTTCGAGGCCGCGTAGGACAGGTAGACCAGAGCGTTCTCCGCGAAGCGCGGATGCAGCGCGACGTCCAGCAGCCCGCCCTGGCCGCCGCTCGAGACGTCGGGCAGGCCCGGCACCGGCTCGGGATCGAGACGGCCGTTGCGGATCACCCGCAAGCGGCCCGGGCGCTCGGTGACCAGCAGGTCGCCGTTCGGCAGGAAGGCGAGGGCCCAGGGATGCTCCAGCCCCTCGGCCACGGTGACCAGGCGGAAGTCGTGCCGCTCGCTGGAGATCGTCTGGGCGGCGGCCGGGCCGGCCCCGACCCAGGCCCCGAGCGACGCGACCATCGCGGCAGCCATCGCGGCGGCGCGAAACGCAGGCGAGCGCGTCATCGCGTCACGCCGCCTTGAGGGCGTCGCGGCCATGCGGCTCGGCAAAGTCGATCGCCGGGCCCTTGGGCACGATGCCGGTCGGATTGACCGAGCGGTGGCTCACGTAATAGTGCCGCTTGATATGATCGAAATTGACCGTCTCGGCGACCCCGGGCGTCTGATAGAGCTCGCGGGTGTAGCCCCAGAGGTTCGGGTAGTCGACCAGGCGCTGGCGGTTGCACTTGAAGTGGCCGAAGTAGACCGGGTCGAAGCGCAGCAAGGTGGTGAACAGCCGCCAGTCGGCCTCGGTCAGCCGGCCGCCGAGGAGGTAGCGATTGCGGGCGAGCCGCGCCTCCAGCTCGTCGAGGGTCGCGAAAAGCTGGTCGAAGGCTTCCTCGTAGGCCGCCTGGCTGGTGGCGAAGCCGCACTTGTAGACGCCGTTGTTCACGCTGTCGTAGACGGTCGCGTTGAGGGCGTCGATCTCGTCTCTCAGCTCCGCCGGATAGAAATCGCGGCCGGCGTCGCCCCAGGCGTCGAAGGCGCTGTTGAACATGCGGATGATCTCGGCGGACTCGTTGTTGACGATGGTGTGGCGCCGGGTGTCCCACAGCACCGGAACGGTGACGCGGCCGGTGTAGTCGGCCTGGGCGTCGGTATAGACTTGATGGAGAAAGTCGCGCCCGCCCAGCCGGTCGCCGGTGCACGCGTCGTCGCCGCGGAACTCCCAGCCGTTCTCGGCCATGTGCCAGTGCACGACGGAGATCGGGATCACCGATTCCAGGCCCTTGAGGCGGCGGAAGATCAGGGTCCGGTGCGCCCAGGGGCAGGCCAGCGAGACGTAGAGGTGATAGCGGCCGGGCTCGGCGGCGAAGCCGGACGAGCCGTCCGCCGTCACCCAATTGCGGAACTGGCTGTCCCGCCGCACGAACCGCCCCTTGGTCTTCTTGGTGTCGTACCAGACGTCTTGCCAGACGCCGTCGATCAGCTTGCCCATGGTCTCGCTCCCGTCTCGCTGGTGTCGTCGCGCTGCGCCCCGGCCGGCCCTCAGAACTCCCGGCCGAGCGCGCGGTCGACCGACAGCCCGTCGCCGCCGCGAAACACGATGGCGAGCGTGATCAGGCCCCACAGCAGGGCGAACTCGTAGCCGCCGTTGGTGTTGAAGAAGCCGTTGGGCAGGTGAACCTTGAACGCCGCCACCGCCAGCAGGATGGTGGCCGCCACCGCGGCC
>JAWWCG010000330.1:0-4883 GCA_033720555.1 Kiloniellales bacterium
GCGGGTCTCGGCCAGCGAGGCCGGCGACCTGGCCGGCGGCCGCGCGGTCGAGCTCTACGCCCTCTACCAGAGCCGCCTCAAGACCCTCAACGCCTGTGACTTCGGCGACCTCACGCTGCACGTGCTGACGCTGTTCCAGAGCCATCCCGAGGTGCTGGCCCGCTACCACCAACAGTTCCGCTACCTCCTGGTGGACGAGTACCAGGACACCAACGTGATCCAGTACCTCTGGCTGCGCCTGCTCGCCCAAAGGGAGCCGCACAACATCTGCTGCGTCGGCGACGACGACCAGTCGATCTACGGCTGGCGCGGCGCCGAGGTCGGCAACATCCTGCGTTTCGAGAACGATTTCCCCGGCGCCAAGGTGATCCGCCTGGAGCGCAACTACCGCTCGACCGGCCACATCCTGGCCGCCGCCTCGGGCCTGATCGCCCACAACGAGAGCCGGCTCGGCAAGACGCTGTGGACCGAGGACGGCGCCGGCGAGACGGTGCGCCTGCGCGCCCTGTGGGACGGCGAGGCGGAGGCGCGCTTCGTCGCCGACGAGATCGAGGCCCTGCAGCGCCGGGGCCATGCCCTGCGCGAGATCGCGATCCTGGTGCGCACCGGCGCCCAGACCCGCGAGTTCGAGGAGCGCTTCATCACCGTCGGCCTGCCCTACCGGGTGATCGGCGGGCCGCGCTTCTACGAGCGGGCCGAGATCCGCGACGCCCTCGCCTATCTGCGCCTGGTCTACCAGCCCGACGACGGGCTCGCCTTCGAGCGGATCGTCAACAAGCCGAAGCGCGGCCTGGGCGACGCCACCTTGAAGCAGCTCCACGCCCATGCCCGGGCGCGCGACGTCTCGCTGACCCGGGCGGCGCAGGCGCTGGTCGAGACCGACGAGCTGAGGCCCGCGGCGCGGCGCGCCCTGGCGGCCTTCCTGGAGGGCCTCCGGCGCTGGCGGCAGGCCGCCGACGGCCTCCACCACTGCGACCTGGCCGAGCTGGTGCTGGACGAATCCGGCTACACCGAGATGTGGCAGAACGACAAGTCGCTGGAGGCGCCGGGCCGCCTCGAGAACCTCAAGGAATTGATCGTCGCCATGGACGAGTTCGACACCCTGGAGGGCTTCCTCGAACACGTCAGCCTGGTCATGGAGGCGACGGAGAGCCGCGACCAGGACCAGGTCAACGTCATGACGCTGCATGCCGCCAAGGGCCTGGAGTTCGACACCGTGTTCCTGGCCGGCTGGGAGGAGGGCCTGTTTCCCAATCAGCGGGCGCTCGACGAGACCGGCCTGCGCGGCCTGGAGGAGGAGCGCCGCCTCGCCTATGTCGGCCTGACCCGGGCGCGGCGGCGGGCGATCGTCAGCTTCGCCGCCAACCGGCGCCTGCACGGCAGTTGGGCGGCCGCGATTCCCTCGCGCTTCGTCGACGAGCTGACCGCCGAGGCGGTCGAGCGGGAAAGCGAGCCCGGCCTCTACGGCGGCGCCCTGGCGGGCTATCCGGCCGGCGGCTTCGGCAGTGGCTTCGACGGCGGTGGCTTGGCCGGCTGGTCGCAGAGCCGCGGGACCCCCGGCATGGCTCGGGCCCGCGCGCGCGCCGGCCGCGCCGAGCCCTTCATCGACGTGGTGCCGCGGGAGGTCGAGACCCTGCCCGGCCAGAACGTGGCCGCCGGCGCCCGCGTGTTCCACCAGAAATTCGGCTATGGCACGGTGCGCAAGGTCGAGGGCGAGCGCCTCACCATCGGCTTCGACCGGGCCGGCGACAAGAAGGTCATGGCGAGCTTCGTCGTGCCGGAGGACCAGGCTGGCTGAGGCCCTGAACAGGCCGGCGGACAAACCGGCGGACGGTAGGGCGGACAAACCGGCGGACGGGACGGCGAGCGCTGCGGCGGCGGTCCGGCTGCGGCTCAGCGTGCCCGCCGAGGCGCTGCCGATCTTCGAGGCGGCGCTGCAGTCCCTCGGCGGCGCCGTCGTGCGCGGCGCAGACGCCGGGCCGGACGCCGGGCCGGACGGTGGGGCGGACCGGGGGGCAGACCGGAGGGCAGACGGTGGCCCGGAGGTCCCGCTCGAGGTCACTCTCGACGTCTATCTCGCCGGGCACCCGGGCGCGGGCGCGCTGGAGGCGGCCCTGGAGATCGCCGCCGCCGCGGCCGGCGTCGCGGCGCCACCGGTCGACGTGGCGGCGCTGCCGGCGCGCGATTGGGTCGCCGAGAGCCAGAAGGGCCTGCCGGCGCTGCGCATCGGCCGATTCTTCGTCTACGGCGCCCACGCCGAGGCCGAGCGCCCGGCTTCGGCCCTGGCGGTGCGCGTCGAGGCCGGGCCGGCCTTCGGCACCGGCCATCACGAGTCCACGCGCGGCTGCCTGATCGCCCTCGACGCGCTGTCGCGCGGCGGCCGGCCGCGCTCGTGCCTCGACGTCGGCTGCGGCTCCGGCATCCTGGCGATCGCCATGGCGAAACTCTGGCGCGCCCCGGTGCTCGCCTGCGACATCGACCGGGCGGCGGTCGCGGTCGCCCGCCAGAACGCCCGGGCGAACGGCGTCGCGGCGCTGGTCCGCGCGGAGCTGAGCGACGGCGCCGCGCGGCGGCGCGTGCGCGACCTGGGGCGCTACGACGTGGTCGTGGCCAACATCCTGGCCTCGCCGCTCGCGGCCATGGCGGGCGATCTCTGCCGGGTCCTGGCGCCGGGCGGCAGCCTGGTCCTGTCCGGCCTCATGCGCGGCCAGGAAGCCGCGGTCTTGGCCCGCTACCGGGCGCGCGGCCTGCGCCTGGCGCGTCGCATCGCGCTCGGCGACTGGGTGACGCTGCTGCTGGCGCCACGCGAAAACGGCCCGCGCTGAGGCGCGGGCCGTTTCGGCGATTGCGGTTTGGCCGGCGGGCCTTAGGCGGCGTTCACCTTGCGCTCGGCGAGCACCTCGGGCACCCAATCGACGTCGCCCTTGACGTAGCCGAGGTCGGCCAGGGCCTCGGGGTCGAGGCGGGCCATGTCGTCGGCCGCCTGGCGGCTCAGGTTCCACTGCTGCAGGACCTGCCAGGGGGTCTTGACCTGGCGAACCCTTTGCGCGGCGGTCAGGCCCTCGATGCGGCCGCTGACGACGGCCTTGTCCATGCCGCGAACGAAGGCCGGAATGTTCGCGCGGACCAGGCCGATGTCCTCGAGCAGCCGGTCGTCCAGGGCGGCCAGGGTATTGACGGTCCGCCGCCGGAAGTTCCAGCGCCTCAGCGCCGCGAAGGGGCCGACCACCGGCCGGCTGGCGCGCGAGGCCTTGACCTCCATGTTGTCGACGACCAGGTCGATCATGCCGCGCTCGATCCCGATGTCGCGCAACATGCGATCGTCGAGCGCCTGGAGCTGCGCCTTCGCCCGACGCTGCTCGAGTCGCCGACGCAGCGGCAAGACGACACCGTGGCGAATCGCCCAAGCGATCTCGGCCAGGCCGCTGTAATGCGCCACCGAGGCCAGGAAGGCGGGCACGGGCGCGGTTTGCCGGGTGTCATTGTCGTCGGCGGGACGAACCAGGGAAATTTCCTCACGCGCTTCTTCCTGAGCGGCGCGCTTCACCCGGCGAAGTTCTTCCAATTCTCTTCCCGTCAGGCGAGACATGACTATGATCCTTCGGTTCAGAGCGAAGTCATTCGCTGGTTTTAACGAGAAAGCGGACAGGCATCGGCTGCCTTTGCCGCCTCCGATTGATCCCAAGATGGGCCCTCTCGGGCGCCCGGGCGAGCGGGATTTTTGCACTGCAGCATTGCAGGGCGGGCATGGCTGGCGGCCTGCATCCTGCACGGTGAAATGGGGCGGAAACGGGGCTGCTGAGGCCACTTTGAGGCGACTCTGGGGCGACTCGAGAGGCTTGTTTCGGGGGCGCCCCGGACCTAGCCTCGAGTCGGCGGTATTACGCGTGTGCGAGAGGCACCATGGCTAACGGCTCAAACAGGCAGGACAGCGCGGCCCGGCTCGAGGCCGACTTGCAGGATGCGGGCTTCGCCGGCGGCGCGCAGGCCCTGCGCGAGCTCATCGCGGGCGTTCTGGCGGCGCCCCAGGGCCTCGACCCGGAGGCCTGGCTGGCCCTGGTCGCGGATCCCTTGCCCGACCGCGCCCGGGCGCGGCTGATCGGCCTCAAGGCCGAGCTGGCGAGCGCCCTGCCGGCCTCCTACGCGGCGACCCGCGCCACGGCGGGCGAGCGCCTCGCCGCGCTGCGGAGGGAGCTGGCCGGCCGGGGACTGGACGGCTTCCTGGTCCCGCGCGCCGACGAGCATCAGGGCGAATACGTCGCTCGGCGCGCCGACCGCCTGGCCTGGCTGACCGGCTTCACCGGCTCCGCCGGCCTCGCCGTGGTGCTCGCCGAGACCGCGGCCATTTTCGTCGACGGGCGCTATGTCCTTCAGGTGCGCAACCAGACCGACGGCGACCTCTACCAGTGGCGCCACCTGATCGAGACGCCGCCCCAGAGCTGGATCGAGGACAATCTGCCGGCCGGCGCCCGCCTCGGCTTCGATCCCTGGCTGCACGCCCAATCCCAAGCGGCGAGCCTGGCGGAGGCGGCGGAAAAGGCGGGCGGCGCGCTGGTCGCCTGCGCCGACAACCCGCTCGACGCGGTGTGGCCGGACCAGCCGCCGCCGCCGATCGCGCCGGCGGTGCCGCACCCCCTGGAGTTCGCCGGCCGGAGTTCGGCCGACAAGCGCCGCACCCTAGGCGACGCGCTCGCCGCCAAGGGCGCCGACGCGGCGGTGCTGAGCCTGCCGGATTCGATCGCCTGGCTCCTCAACGTGCGCGGCGCCGACGTGCCCCACACGCCGCTGGTCCTGTCCTTCGCGATCCTCCACGCCGACGGCAGGGTGGATTGGTTCGTCGACCGGCGCAAGTTCGTGGCCGGCCTGGCGGACCACCTGGGCGA
>JAWWCG010000331.1:0-4879 GCA_033720555.1 Kiloniellales bacterium
CTCCCGGGCATCAGGCTAGGCCCGGGGCGATAAGGCTCCGTTAAGGGGTAGGGTAATCGGAAGCTCTCTTTTCCCGGCGCTTTTGCCGCGAACCCGGCGCGTCGCCGTCGAGCGCGGACTCGCCGCCCCGCCTCACTCCGCCCCGCGCCTCACTCCGCCCCGCCTCATTCCGACGCGCGGGCGGCCAGGCGGCCTTCCATGGCCGCCTTGAGGTCGGTGGGCAGGGGAATCTTGCGGCGCGCGCTCAGATCGAAATAGACGGTCACCTTCTCCGAGGTGGCGGCGAGGCGGCCGGTCTCGGTGTCGCGCATGCGGTTGAAGCTGACGATCGAGGTGGTGCCCACCTTGAGGAGGCCGCTTTCGATGGCGAGCGGGCTGCCGACCGGCAGCTCGGCCAGATACTCGATGGTGTCGCGCACGTCGGCGAAGCCGGTGCCGCGCTCGCCCAGATAGGCCCGGGTGAAGCCCTGGGCCGAGAGCAGGTGCCAGAACGCCGCGTCGAACATGCCGACGTAGTGCATGGTGGTCATGTGGCCCTGGTGGTCGCAGTGCCAGGGATAGACGACGCCGCGAAAGGTCTCGATGTAGCCGCTCATCCGTTTTGCGTCCTTGGGCTGGTCCTCGAACAGGTCCCGCGCTCTCGCCCGGCCGTCAGCCCGCCGTGGTGCCGCCGTCGATCGGGATCGCCGCCCCGGTGATCAGCGCCGCCGCGTCCGAGGCGAGATAGGCGACCAGCTTGGCGACCTCCTCGGGATGGCCGAGCCGGCCCAAGGGGATGGCCGCCGCCTCCTCGGCGACGCCGGCCGCGAAATCGACGCCGCGGCGGCGGAACTCGCCCTCGATCATGGGGGTGAGGAAGCTGGTCGGGCAGATCGCGTTCACCCGGATGTTCTCCTTGGCGTGGTCGAGGGCCATGGCCTTGGTCATCAGCACCACGCCGCCCTTGCTGGCGCAATAGGCGGCGCCCAGGCGGCCGCCGATCAGCCCCCAATCCGAAGCGATGTTGAGGATCGCCCCGCCGCCGCTCGCGCGCAGCAGCGGCAGGGCCGCCCGGCTCAGCTTGAAGACCGCGCTCAGGTTGACGGCGATTGTCTGATCCCACTCCGCGTCGGTGGTGTCCTCGGCCAGGGCGGGATAGAACACGCCGGCCGAGTTGACCAGCAGGTCGAGGCGGCCGAAGCGCGCCCGGCAGGCCTCGGCCAAGGCCTCGCACGCCCCGGCGGCGGTCAGGTCGCCGATCCAGGCCTCGGCCGCGCCGCCGGCGGCCGCGATCGCGTCGGCGACGGCGCGGCTGCGCGCCTCGTCGCGGCCGGCGGCCAGCACCGCCCAGCCGCCGGCCCCCAGCTCCTTGGCGATCGCCTCGCCGAAGCCGGAGGAGGCGCCGGTCACCAGGGCCACGCGCGCGCTGGCGGGCATGGCGCGCCTACCTGTCGGCCGGCTTGATCATCGGCCCGCAGTCGCCGCCGCCGAACAGGTGGAGGTGGAAGTGGGGCACCTCCTGGCGGCCGTCGCGGCCGTGGTTGGCGAGCAGGCGGTAGCCCGGCTCCCCGAGGCCCAGGTCGCGGGCGATCTTTCCGGCGGCGCGCATGAAGCCGGCGATCTCCGCGTCCGACGCGGACTGCGAGAAGTCGTCGAAGGAGACGTAGGCGCCCTTGGGAATCACCAGCACGTGGGTCGGGCGCTGCGGGTTGATGTCGCGGAAGGCGAGCACGTGGTCGTCCTCGTAGACCTTGTCGCAGGGCAGCTCGCCGCGCAGGATCTTCGCGAAAACATTGCCGTCGTCATAGGCCATTGGTCGCTCTCCCCGTCTCCCTGATCTGTCGCCTCGCGGCGCACGGCTTGGCTCACGCCTTGCCTTGCTCGGTGGCTCGTTTCACGCGGCGCGCCGCCTTCTCCGCGACGCCCGAGACGCCGCGGCGCGCCTCCAGCGCCGCCCAGACCTCCTCCGGGCGGATGCCGCGCGCGGCCCACAGGACCAGCAGATGGTAGAGAAGGTCGGCGCTTTCCGCGGCCAGGCGCGCGCGATCGCCGGTGACGCCCTCGATCACGGTTTCCACCGCCTCCTCGCCCAGCTTCTTGGCGACGTAGTGCGGCCCCCGCGCGAGCAGCCGCGCGGTGTGGGATTCCTTGGGGTCGGCCGTCCGGCGGCTTTCGATCACCGCGTAGAGGCGTTCCAGGCAATGCCCATCCAGCGGCTTGCTCGACATCGCGGCTTCCCCTTCGGCCCGATCGGACCTGATCGGCGCTCCCGGCGTGCGCCGGCGCCTCGTTCAGGTAACAGGATTGAGCGGGGCTGTCACGCCGCGCCGCACGGCGCGTCCGCGTCCTCCACCGGCCGCACGGGCACGCCATGGGCCGCCAGGTGGGCCTTGGCCTCGCCGATCGAATAGGTGCCGAAATGGAAGATCGAGGCGGCCAGCAGCGCCGCCGCGTGGCCCTCGCGCACGCCCGCGACCAAATGGTCCAGGGTGCCGACCCCGCCCGAGGCGATGACCGGTACCGTGACGGCGTCGGCGACGGCGCGGGTCAGCGCCAGGTCGTAGCCCGCCTTGGTGCCGTCCCGGTCCATCGAGGTGAGCAGGATCTCGCCGGCGCCGAGCGCCGTCATGCGGCGCGCCCAGTCGATCGCCTCCAGCCCGGTCGCCTCGCGCCCGCCGTGGGTGAAGACGCGGAACGAGCCGTCGGCAGCTCGCTTGGCGTCGACCGCGACGACGATGCACTGGCTGCCGAACTTCTCCGCCGCCGCGCGCACCAGCTCCGGCTCGCGCACCGCGGCCGTGTTGATCGAGACCTTGTCCGCGCCGGCGAGGAGCAGTTGGCGGATGTCCTCGACCTTGCGCACGCCGCCGCCGACGGTGAGCGGCATGAAGCAGGCCTCGGCCGTGCGGGACACCACGTCGAGGATGATGTCGCGGCGCTCATGGCTCGCGGTGATGTCGAGGAAGCAGAGCTCGTCCGCGCCGGCCCGGTCGTAGACGGCGGCCTGCTCGACGGGATCGCCGGCGTCGCGCAGGTCGACGAAATTGACGCCCTTGACGACGCGCCCGTCCTTGACGTCGAGGCAGGGGATGATGCGGGTCTTCAGCATGGGCCGCCGCCGGTCGCCAGTTGCACCAGGCTCGCCGGGTCGATGCGCCCGTCGTAGAGCGCCCGACCGCAAATGGCGCCGGCCAGCGGCGGATCGTCGAGCGCCATCAGCGCCGCGATGTCGTCGAGCGAGGAGATGCCGCCCGAGGCGATGACGGGGATCGCGACCGCCGCCGCCAGCGCCGCGGTGGCCGCGAGGTTGACGCCCTCCAGCGCCCCGTCGCGATCGATGTCGGTGTAGACCAGGGCGGCGACCCCGGCGTCCTCGAACCGCCGGGCGAGGTCGACCGTCTCGATCTCGCTCGCCTCGGCCCAGCCTTCGACGGCGACCCGCCCGCCGCGCGCGTCGATCGACACCACCACCCGGCCGGGATGGCGCCGGCAGGCCGCGCGCACCAGCTCCGGGTCCTTGAGCGCGGCGGTGCCGAGGATGACCCGCCGCACGCCGGCCGAGAGCCAGCGCTCGATCGCCGCCATGTCGCGAATGCCGCCGCCGAGCTGGACCGGCACGTCGACTGCCGCGAGGATCGTCTCGACCGCCGCCGCGTTCACGGCGCGGCCTTCGAAGGCGCCGTTGAGGTCGACCAGGTGCAGCCAGGCGAAGCCGGCGGCGGCGAAGTCGCGCGCCTGGGCCGCCGGGTCGGGGTTGTAGAGCGTCGCATGCCCCATCTCGCCGCGCAGCAGGCGCACCGCGGCGCCGTCCTTCAGGTCGATGGCGGGGAAGATGATCATGCCTGACTCGGCCTCCTGCCCGGCGGCGCCGCCCGCTAGTCCGCGGCGGGCTCGTCCTCGCCGCCGATGTCTTTGACGAAGTAGAGGCCGGTGTGCCAGCGCCCGTCGATCCAGGCGTAGCGGGGATGGCTGCCCCAGCACTGATAGCCCAACTGCTCGCACACGGCGACCGCGCGCGTCTGGGTGTCGCGAACGTCGAGGTTGATCGCCCGCAGGCCGGCGTCCTTGGCGGCGGCTTCGACCGCGAGCACGAGCTGGCGCGCCAAGCCGTGGCCGCGCGCCCAGGGCGCCACGAAGAACGTGGTGAGCTGGCCGGTGAGGGCCTGGGCCTCGTTGTTCTTGGGCGGCCGCACGAGCTGCGCCGAGCCGCCCACGACGCCGTCGAGGCGGCCGATCATGAGCTCGCGCTCGGGCACCAGCAAAACGCCCTTCCAATAGGCTTCCATGACGTGGCGCGGCGGCGGCTTGAGCCAGCCGAAGCCGCCGCCGCCCAGGATCGCCGCGTCCGTCGCGTCGCACAGCTCGTGCAGAACCGGCCCGGCGAGCTCGGTGGCCCGCTCGACGGAAACTTGCGCTTCGGTGTTGTCCGGACTCCCGGCCGCTCTCGACGCCATCAATCCATCCACTCCAATCAGGGGGTCCAGCGCAGGAAATTGGCAAGCAGCCGCAGGCCCGCGCGCTGGCTCTTCTCCGGGTGAAACTGGGTCCCAACCATGTTGTCGCGCCCGACCACGGCCGCCACCGGGCCGCCGTAGTCGACCTCGGCCTTGACGTGGCGGCGGTCGTCGGGGCGGAACCTGTAGCCGTGGACGAAGTAGACATGGGCACCGTCGGCGAGGCCCTCAAGCACCGGATGCCCGTCGCCGACGATCATGAGCTCGTTCCAGCCCATGTGCGGAATCTTGAGGTCCTGGCCCTGGCGGCCGATCGGCGCCACCTCGCCGGCAATCCAGCCGAGGCCGGGGTGGTGGCCGTGCTCGCGGCCGCTCGTCGCCATGAGCTGCATGCCGACGCAAATCCCGAGGAAGGGGCGCCCGGCGTCGATCACGCTTTCCTCGAG
>JAWWCG010000332.1:0-4863 GCA_033720555.1 Kiloniellales bacterium
CTGCAGCGGATCCTGCTGTCGCCCGGCTGCCACCTGAAGCAGGATCCGGACGGCGCCTTGGTCGCCGGCCTGGATTTCGGCGGCGGCGGCGCGAGCGAGGACGCCGAGCGGGCCGGCGCGGTCCTCTTGGACCGGGTGCGGGCCCTGCTGCCGGGCGTGTCGGGCCTCGCGCTCGACCAGGTCGTCGTCGGCGTTCGCCCGATGCCCGCGGACGGCTTTCCCGCCGTCGGCTTCGCGCCCGGCGTCGCGGGCCTCTACCTCGCGGTCATGCACAGCGGCGTCACCCTGGCACCCGCCGTCGGCCGCTTCGCCGCCGACGAGATCCTGGAGGGCGCCGAGATCGACCTCCTGGCGCCGTTCCGGCCGGCGCGCTTCGCCGCCGGCTAGCCTCTGGATCGCCGGGCGAAGCTGGCAGGCCGCGACGGCCTATTGGCTGCCCAGCACCGGCACCGGATAGCTCTGGTTGGCCCAGCGGGCGACCTCGCGGATGTAGTCGAAGTCGGCGTCGCAGGCGGCGCTCTGCACCTTGGTCGCCCGGGCGGTGAGAAAGCGCAGCGGCGTCCAGAACGAGATGTCCAGGGCCTGGCCGTCCTCGCTCAAGAGCAGGCGGGTCCAGCGGGTGCCGGCCGAGGGATCGACGGCGCCGCCGGCGGCGGCGCGCCCGCCGCGCTCCACCCCGGCGGTGATGTAGACCCGCCGGGCGCAGGATTGGCCGCTCGGGCACAGCTCGCAGCTCTCGTAGGGGCAGGTGATCCCGGCCGGCTTGACGCTCTTCTCCCGCGCCTTGAAGCGGTGCATGGCCTCGAGCTCGGCGCCGCGGGTGCGCACCACGACCAGGCCGTCCACCGTCCCGTCCGGCAGCTCCGCCTGGTAGCGCCAGGTGCCGGCGAAGGCGCAGCCGTCGGTCGCTTCTGCGTTGAGCGCGAGCTGCTCCGCCGGCTCTTGGACGGTGAGTGCCTCGGGCACCGGCGGGCCGGCGACGTTGGCGCAGGCGGCGAGGCTCAAGACGGCCAGCAGCCAGGGCAGGCGCGAGAGCGCGGCCCACCGTCGGGTGTGGGGCGGATCGGAGATTTCGGTCGTCCACGTCATGTCGCTCGCCTCGTGTCGGGGCTGTCGAGTCGCGGTTTTCATTATCCCACGTTTTGATCCCGCGTTCTCGGCGGGCCGGGCGGCGCCGGCGTCGGCCCATCGCGCCCGCCGGCCCATCGCGCCCATCGCGCCCAGCGGCCCGCCGCGCCGCTGGGCAAGGGCGCGCCGGCCCGCTACAGTCTCGCCCGAGCGAGCGGGACAATCCTCGAGGAGGCGCCATGAAAGCGCGCATCGTCTGGTCGCACGACCGGGTCTTCATCGGCGAATCGGGCACCGGCCACGCCGTGGTCATGAGCGCGCTCGGCGCCGACGGCCGCAGCCTGGGCCCGAGCCCCATGGAGATGGTGCTGATCGGCATGGGCGGCTGCACCTCCTACGACGTGGTCGAGATCCTGGAGAAGGGGCGCGAGGCGATCGAGGGCTGCGTCGCCGAGCTGGAGGCCGAGCGCGCACCCGAGGTGCCCAAGGTGTTCACCCGCATCCACGTGCATTTCATCGTGAGCGGCCGCGGCCTCAATCCCGACAAGGTGGCGCGCGCGGTGGCGCTGTCGGCCGAGAAGTACTGCTCGGCCACCCTCATGCTGCAGAAGACGGCCGAGGTGACCCACGACTTCGAGATCGTCGACACGGCGGCGGGTTAGGGCCGGGCTCGGTCATGGCCGCCGCCGAACGCAAGAGCAGGAGAGGGGGCGCCGAGCGGCCGCCGGCCGCGTTTTGGCGGACCAAGAGCCTCGCCGAGATGAGCCGCGCGGAGTGGGAGTCGCTGTGCGACGGCTGCGGCAAGTGCTGCCTGGTCAAGCTGCAGGACGCCGACACCGACCAGGTCGACTACACCGACGTCGCCTGCCGCCTGCTGGACATCGCCCGCTGCCGGTGCACCGACTACCCCAACCGCCACCGACGGGTGCCCGACTGCGTGCGCCTCGACCCCGACCGGCTGGACGAGATCATCGCCTGGATGCCGACGACCTGCGCCTACCGGGTGCTCGCCGAGGGCAAGGACCTGCCGGACTGGCATCCCCTGGTCTCGGGCGATCCGGACAGCGTGCATCGCGCCGGCGCCTCGGTGCGCGGGCGGGTGGTCGGCGAAGCCGGCCTCAGCGACGACGACCTGATCGCCCGTATCGTCGACTGGCCGCGCTGAGCCCCCATGATGAGTTCGGGCTATGAGCCCCGGCTCGGTGATGCCGGCGCGCCCCGCTCAGTTCGGGCGCCGGTAGAAGATATGGCGGCCGATCTGGCGGCCGCCGTCGAAGTCGGTGCGCCAGGCCGGCGCGACGTAGTCGGCGTGGTACCAGAGCGCGCCGCGGGTCGGGTCCCGCGTGGTGCCGCGCAGGATGTCCCAGGCGATTTCCCGGCTTTCCCGCCAGGCCAGGTTGTCGAGCGGCGTGTCGCTGCGCCCGTCGCACCACCAGGAGAACTGGCAGCCGCCGTCCGCCCGCTCGCCGCCGTCGCGGATGACCTGGCAGACCGTGGCCGGAAAGGCCGCGTCGCGCACCCGGTTCATCACCACGTGGCCGACGGCGCGCTTGCCTTCCAGGTCCTCGTTGCGGGCCTCGAAGTAGATATTGAGCGCCAGGCAGTCGAGGTCGGCCAGCTCGCCCTCGGCCGGCTGCGGCAGGCCGTGCTCCTGGGCGATGTAGACCAGGATCAAGAGGGCGACCGCCGCCCAGATGGCCCACGGCCAGACCGCCGGCCCGGGCCGGTCGGGCAAGCCGAGCCGGCGCAGGCGGCGGCGGCACCAAAGCGCCGCGCGCCGCCGGGCTTTCGCCAGCCTCGGGACCAGGCTCGGGATCGGCCTCGGGACCAGGCTTTGGACCATGTTCGGGCGCGCGCGTTTCGGGTTCATGGTACGAGCGGAATTGGCCACGGTCCGGCCGGACGACAAGCCTCGCGACAATAGAGAGCAAATCCGGGGCGTTGGTAGCGCACGATTGGGGCGGATGAATGGCGGCTCGTTAAGTAGAAATTATAATAACAGGGCACATCATTTATGAAAAATGAGCATCCACATGGTCGTTCGGCACTTTTCTTCGCGACGCTTGGCCGGGATTCGCCGGCTTGAGACGTCTTTCTCGTGCCCGCTCCGGGGCGCCCGGCGCGCGGCCTCGCCGGCGGCCGGAAAGCTCTTTACATGAACAAGGGATGGACCGATAGCTGTGACCTGACCTGCGGTCGAGTCTTCGGCGGGCGGGGCAGCCGCTCGGGCCCGTCCGTCCTTCGGCACGGCGAAGCATAAAGGGACCTTGCGGACCATGAGTCTTGGCTTGCGCGAGCGAAGGAGCCGGCGCCGGCGCCAGATCCGGCTGCGGCTCTTGAAATGGGCCGCCGCCGTGGCGGCGATCGTGATCGCGGGCGTCTACGCCTATGAGACCGGCAACCGGCTGGCCGAGCGCGAGGTGACGCGGCTGGAGGAACGCATCGTCGACCTCAATGCGCGCCTCAAGGAGCTGGAGCAGGAAAACATGCAGCTCGCCGAGGCGGCGAGAACCGCCCGGGGCAAGGTCGAGGTCTGGCAGCAGCGCTATCGCCAGGACGTCCCGAACGGCGAGATGAAGGCGATCTACGAGCTGACCCGCGAGAAGCTCGCCGGCGGGGTCGACGCGTCTCGCCTGGCGTTCATCCTGCAGCAGGCGAGCGCCGGCGAGGAGTGCGCCCAGGAGGTCGAGACCAAGCGGTTCTACGTCAAGACGCCGCTCTACGACGGCGGCAACGACACGGTGGGCTTCGCGGACAGCGCGATCGTGGTGACCGCCCAGGGCAGCGCCTCGACCGACGGCACCGGCAAGCAGCTTGTGCGCTACGACCCCGCCCAGCCGGTGGTGGTGCGTTTCGCGCGCCTGGGCGGCGAAGCCAGCGAGGCGACGGGCACGCTGCCGCTGCACCACGCTATGGTCGTCGGCGACCAGGAATACCGCTTCTCGGTGGTGGCGGGCGAGCCGGGCATGGTCAATGTCACGGCCGGAAGCTGCCCCTTTCCTTAAGGGCGAACGGGAGGCGAGGTGAGGATCTTGAGCGCAGCACGGCGAAGTCGGGCAACCGGCAGGGACGGCACTAGGGACTGCGGCAGGAATGGCGGCAGGGATGGCGGCGCGGTCCGCCGCCGGCTCGCCGCGGCCGGCCTGGCGCTCGTCTGCCTCGCGCTTTGGCCGGCGGCGGCCCCGGCCGACAGCGTCTCCGAGGGCATCGCGGCGTTCCGTCAGGGCGACTATCCGCGCGCCCGCGACATCTGGCGGCCGCTCGCCGAGGCCGGCGACCCGGTGGCGCAGTTCAACCTCGGCAAGCTTTACGAGTACGGCGGGGGCGAGGTGCGCCAGGACCATACCCAGGCGGCGCGCTGGTACCGCCTGGCGGCCGAGCAGGGGATCGCGGAGGCGCAGAACAACCTCGGCCTGATGTACGCCCAAGGGCTCGGCGTGGCGCGCGACGCCGGGCGCGCGGCCGAGCTGTGGCAACGCGCGGCGGAGGCCGATTACAGCCTGGCGCAATACAATCTGGCGCTCGCCTATTTCCGCGGCGAAGGCGTCGCCCGCGACGAGCGGCTGGCGGTGCTCTGGTTCGAGCAGGCGGCGCGCGCCGGCCTGCCCGATGCGCAATACGCCATGGGCCAGTTGCAGCGCCTCGGCCGCGCCGGGCCGCGCGACGAGGGCCAGGCGCTCGCCTGGTACCAGATGGCCGCGGCGCAAGGCCATGGCGAGGCCGCCGCCCAGGCCGCCGCCTTGAGCGAGCGCGGCGTGGCCGCCAAGCAGCCGGTGCCCATCGGGCCGGCGCCGA
>JAWWCG010000333.1:0-4842 GCA_033720555.1 Kiloniellales bacterium
CGCGGCTCCAGGGCGAGCGCCTCGCTGCGCCCGCGCCAGACGTGGCTCAGGTGCGTCTTGCCGGCGCCGGGGTCGCCGTAGAGCGCCAGGCCCGGCTGCGGCCAGTCCGGCCAGCGGTCGATCCAGTCCACCGCCACGCGATTGCCGGGCGCGACCAGGTAGTCCTCGCGGCCCAGCGCCGGACGGTGCCCGAGCTCCAGGACGAGCTGGGATCCGGCCGCGCTCCGGCCGGAATCGCTAGGTCGCCGGGCCGTCATCGGCCGGCTCCGGCGGTGCCCGCTCCTCGCCGTAGACATCGCTTTCCAGATAGCGCTGCAGCAGGAAGCGAGCCAGGACCCCCAAGGTGGCGGCGACCGGCACCGCGAGCAGGACGCCGACGAAGCCGAACAGGGTGCCGCCGGCGAGCAGGGCGAAGATCACCCACACGGGGTGCAGCCCGACCCGGTCGCCGACCAGCCGCGGGGTCAGGAAATTGCCCTCGATCGCCTGGCCGGCGAAGAAGATGGCGGCGACGATGGCGATCCTGATCCAGTCGTCGAACTGCACGAAGGCGACGCCGACCGAGCTGACAAGGCCGATCGCGGCGCCGACGAAGGGAATGAACGACAGCAGGCCGGCCAGCAGGCCGATGACCAGGCCGAAATCGAGGCCCGCCAGGGTCAGCCCCGCCGCGTAGTAGGTGCCGAGCACGAGGCAGACGGAGAACTGACCGCGCACCCAGCCGGCCAGGGTACGGTCGATCAGGGCGGTCTGCTCGCGCACCACGCCGACCGAGGCGCGCGGCAGGCGCCCGTCGACCCAGGCGACGATGCGGTCCCAGTCGCGCAGCAGATAGAAGCTCACCACCGGCGTGATGAAGATCAGCGACAGGAGGTTGGCGAGCGCCACGCCCCCGGTCACGACGCCGGTCAGGATAT
Source organism: Kiloniellales bacterium (assembly GCA_033720555.1). Lineage (GTDB taxonomy): Bacteria > Pseudomonadota > Alphaproteobacteria > Kiloniellales > JAKSDN01 > CALJXB01. The sequence continues at coordinate 918 of JAWWCG010000333.1, forward strand.
TGGTGATCCAGCCGGCGATCTTGCCGCCCGACTCGCCAAGGGACTGGCGGATCTGGGCGATGAGGTCCGGCGACAGCCGGGATTCCAGCGTCGCGATCACCTCCCCCAGGCGCCCGCGCAAGGCCTCGAGATAGTCCGGCAGGCGCGCGACCAGGCTGGTGACCTGGCCGACCACGACCGGCAGCACCAGCAGCAGGGCGATCGCCAGAACGGCGACGAACACCAGGGTCACGACGCTGGTCGCCAGGGTGCGCGACAGACCGGCCCGCTCGAGACGATCGCACACCGGATCGAACAGATAGGCGACCGCCATGCCGGCCACGAAGGGCAGCAGGATCTCGCTGAACAGGTACAGCCCGGCGAAGAACGCGGCGATCACGATCAGCCAGAAGACCGCCGGCCCTTTCAGCCCCGCGGTCACCGGTCACCCTCGTAGGTCACCGCGCGCCGGCCCCACTTGACGACATAGGCGGCGCCCGAGGCGAGGGTGGTGGCCGCCACGGTGCAGACCAGCACCGGCTCCAGCCAGCCCTCGTCGGCCCCGATCCCCAGGCGGGCCAGCACGAAGCCCGCCAGGGCGATCTGCGCGGCGGTGTTCACCTTGCTGATGAACAGGGGCTCCATCTTGAGCGAATGCGTGAGGGTCTGGAACAGAAGCGCGCCGCCGATGATCAGCAGGTCGCGAAACACGATCAGGATGACCAGCCAGAGCGAGATATGCCCGAGGCTGCCGAGCGCGACGTAGACGCCCATCAGCAGGGCCTTGTCGGCCAGCGGGTCGAGGAAGGATCCGACCAGGCTGGTGACCTTGTAATGCTTGGCGAGCAGGCCATCGACCGCGTCCGATAGGCCGGCGATCAGGAAGATCCAGAAGGCCGCGGCGTAATAGTCCTGCAGGATCACGTAGACCGCCACGGGCACCGACAACAGGCGGGCAAGTGTGATCAGGTTCGGAACCCATGCGATGAACCGCTCCCGGGTCACTCCGCGGACATCGAGCCCTCGGCCGGCGTCGCCTCGGGCGCGCCCGTCGAAAGGTCCTGGACCGGCGCCGCCGACGACCCGGGCTGGGAGACCGGCTGGTCCCCGGACAGGGATTGTCCGTCTTGCGCCGGCAGCGACTGGGGCGCGTCAGGGGGCGCGTCAGGGGGCGCGTTCAGGGGCACATCCAGGGGCAGCGGCGCCCCGCCGGCCGCGCCGCTGAGCCGCAGCTCCCACCCGGCCAGGGCGCTGCGGGACAAGGCCAGATCGCTTTGCGACATGGCGCGCGACAGGCGTTCCTCGTCGCCGATGTAAGAGATATCGACCTGGGCGTATTGCCGGGTCATGTAGACCAGGTCCAGGCCGACGATGGAGGCGATACCGGCCAGGCGCTTCTTGACCGTCAGCCAGTCTCCCAGCTCGCTGACCGGCACGATCGCCGACAACATGCGCTGATCGTCGAAGCTCAGGTGATTGGCCGCCTTCCAATCGGCTTGGGCGCTGGCCACCACGGCGTCGATCGCTGCGTCGAACAGGGCCTGCGTCTCGCCAGGCTGCGTTTCGCCAAGCTGGGCCCCGCCAGCCTGGGCCCCGCCGGACGGGGGCTGGGTGAGGCTGTCGGCGTAGATCCGCCAGGCCGAGCCATTGTAGCGGTCGGCCACCACGTCCAGGCGGGCGTCGCCGGCCGCGGGATCGCCGGTCAGCCCGGCCTGGGCGACCACCACGCCCTCGGCGCCGTAGCGCGCCGCGATGTCGCTCAAGGCGGCGCTGTCGCCGGCCATGGCCTGCTGGACGTCAATCGCCGCGACGTCGCCGAGATCGCCCAGCGGGATCGACAGCGGCACCAGCTCCTCGCTCATGTCGCGGCCGGCCCAGGCGTAGGCCCAGAGGTTGTCCTCCTCCCACAGCAGGACCTCGCCGGACGGCGCCTGATAGATCGGCAGCACCAAGAGCGGCTTGCTGCGGGTTTCGGTAAACCGCAAGCCGCTCTGGCGAAACAGCTCGCGCACGGCTTCGGGTTTGAAGCGGAACGTGAGGTCCGCCAGATAGCGCACCGAGGAGGTCTTCTCGTCGACCACCGAGAAGTCCTGGACCAGCTGCGCGATCTGCGCCTGACTGAGATCGGGCACGTAGGCCGCGTCCGCCTCGAGCACCAGGCGCGACATCAGGCGGCGGTAGGCCTCGCGGTGGCCCTCGGCCAGCGCGGCTTCGCGCGCCGCGGCGGCGGTCTCCGCGGTGACGTCGACCGGGATCCGGCTCACCGTGTAGACTTCGACGTCCGCCCGCGCCGCCTGGCTCAGGGCCGCAAGGCCGGCCGCGAGCAGCCAGATGGCCGCGAAAATCGATCGGATTGGACGATGAATGCGCATTGCAAAGCAGCCTGATTTCAGTATCGTCGCGTCGCCTGCGAGGGTGGCGAGCCGGCCGGGCCGGGACCGGGCCACGCCCATGACCGGCGCCACCGACGCCACCGGCGCCCTGCGGCGCGAGCGCCGCCTTTCTACTCCAAGATCCCGGAGTATGCCAGAGTGAGCCGCCGCTCCAACCGTCTCGATTACAAGGCCGCCGGCGTCGACATCGACGCCGGCAACGCGCTCGTCGAGGCCATCAAGCCCTTGGCCAGGGCGACGGCGCGGCCGGGCGCGGAGGCCGCGCTGGGCGGATTCGGCGGACTGTTCGACCTCCGGGCGGCCGGCTTCCGCGATCCCCTGCTGGTCGCCGCCACCGACGGCGTCGGCACCAAGCTGAAGGTGGCGATCGCCGCCGGCCGCCACCAGGCCGTCGGCATCGACCTGGTCGCCATGTGCGTCAACGACCTGGTGGTGCAAGGCGCCGAGCCGCTGTTCTTCCTCGACTACTTCGCCACCGGCAAGCTCGACGGCGCCCAGGCGCAGGAGGTCGTGCGGGGCATCGCCAAGGGCTGCGAGATCGCCGGCTGCGCGCTGATCGGCGGCGAAACGGCGGAAATGCCGGGCCTCTACGCCGCCGGGGACTACGACCTGGCCGGTTTCGCGGTCGGCGCGGTCGAGCGCGAAAATCTGCTGAGCGGCGCGGCGGTGCGCGAGGGCGACGTCGTCCTCGGGCTCGAGTCCGACGGCGTGCACGCCAACGGCTTCTCGCTGGTGCGCCGCGTCGTCGAGGCCGAGGGCCGCGACCCGGCCGGGCCCGCCCCTTTCGATCCGAGCCGCCGGCTCGACGAAGTCCTGCTGACGCCGACGCGGATCTACGTCAAGCCGTGCCTGGCCGCGCTCGCGGCCGGCGGCGTGCGGGCGCTCGCCCACATCACCGGCGGCGGGCTGGTGGAAAACCTGCCGCGGGTGGTTCCCGACGGCCTCGCCGCGCGGCTGACCGGCGGGTCCTGGCCGGTGCCGCCGGTGTTCGCCTGGCTGGCCGCGGCCGGCGGCGTCGCCCCGGCGGAGATGCTGCGCACCTTCAACTGCGGCATCGGCATGGCGGTGATCGTCGAGCCCGCGCGCGCCGAGGCCACCGCCGCCCAACTGGGCGAAGCGGGCGAACGGGTCCACCGGATCGGCCGCATCGTCGCGCGCGAGCCGGCGGGCGGCGCCTTCGCGCTCGATCGGCCGGAGGCGCTATGGCCCGCGTGAGGACCGGCGTGCTGATCAGCGCCGCCGCCCGGGCGCCCGATCATCCGGCCGAGATCGCCCTCGTGGTCTCCAACCGTGCCGACGCCGCCGGGCTCGAGCACGCGACGGCGGCGGGGATCGAACACCGGGTGATCGACCCCCGGGTGATCGATGAAGGCGCCCATGCCTCGCCGGACCACGCCGCCACCCGTGCCGCCGCCCGTGCCGCCGCCCGCGCCGGCTTCGACGCGGCGCTGAGCGAGACCCTCGAGGCCGCCGGGATCGAACTGGTGTGCCTGGCCGGCTTCATGCGGGTCCTGACCGGCGCCTTCGTCGCCCGCTGGCGCGACCGCCTGATC
>JAWWCG010000334.1:0-4841 GCA_033720555.1 Kiloniellales bacterium
CGCGACGCCGCCGGCCCCCGGCCCGGGCGACCCCGCGCGCGAGCGCGCCCGCCTGGAGACGGCGATCGCGGCGGCGGGCGCTGCCTTGTGCGCGCTGCTGGCGCGCCTCGGCGCGGACGAGGAGGCCGCCGGCATCGTCGAGTTCCAGGTGGCCATGCTCGAGGACGAGGCGCTGAGCGCGCCGGCCTATCGCGCGATCGAGGCCGGCGCGGAGGCCGCCGCCGCCTGGCGCGCGGCGATGGACCGGGCGCTCGCCGACTACGAAACCGCCGAGGACTCCTATTTCCGCGCCCGGGCCGCCGACCTCGCCGACCTGCGCGAGCGGGTATGCCGCGCCCTCGCCGGCGCCGATACCGGATCGATCCCGCCGGGCGCCGTCTTCCTCGGCGAGGACCTGCCGCCCAGCCGGTTCCTCGAGACCGATTGGCAGGGCGGCGGGGTCGCCCTCTTCGCAGGCAGCGCCAACAGCCACGTGGCGATGCTCGCCCGCTCGCGCGGCGTGCCCATGGTGATCGCCCTGGACGCCGCCGCCGCCAATCTTGTGGACGCCGATCTTGTGGACGCCGATCTTTCGGGCGACGCGATCCTCGACGGCGAGGCGGGCGTCCTCGTCCTGAACCCGAGCCGCGAGGAGCGGGTGCTCTACGAGGCCAAGCGCCGCGAGCTGCGGGCGGCCGACGCGCGCGCCCGGCGCCATCTCGACAAGCCGGCCGTCACCAAGACCGGCGAGGCCGTGACTGTGTTGATCAACGTCGCCGGCCCGGAGGACCTCTCCGGCGTCGATCCCAAGCACTGCGACGGCATCGGCCTGGTGCGCACGGAGTTCCTGTTCTACCGGACCGACGGCCTGCCGGACGAAGCGGCCCAATACGCCTTCTACCGCGACATCGTCGCCTGGGCCGGCGGCAAGCCGGTCACCCTGCGTACCCTCGACGCCGGCGGCGACAAGCCAATCCCCGGCGTGACCCCGCGCGGCGAGTCCAACCCCTTCCTCGGCGTGCGCGGCCTGCGGCTGTCGCTCAGGCGGCCGGAGGTCTTCAAGGTGCAGCTCCGCGCCATGCTCCGCGCCGCCGCCCTCGGCCCGGTCAAGATCATGCTGCCCATGGTGACGGCGCCGGCGGAGCTGGCGGCGGCGCGGGCGCTCCTCGCGGAGGCGCGCGGCGAGCTGGTGAGGGACGGCGTCGACATCGGCGAACCCGCTCTCGGCATGATGGTCGAGGTGCCCTCGGCCGCCATCGCGATCGACGAGTTCGACGCCGATTTCTATTCGATCGGCAGCAACGACCTGGTGCAGTATGTCACCGCCTGCGGCCGCGACGTGGGCGGCCTGGGCGATCTCGCCCGGCCGGACGGCACCGCGGTGCTGCGGTTGATCGCCGCGGTGGTCCGCCACGGCCGGGAGAGCGGCCGCGAGGTCAGCCTGTGCGGCGACGCGGCCGGCGAGCCGGCGGTGCTGCCCCGGCTGCTGGACGCCGGCCTCAGGGTCGTCTCGGTCGCGCCCGCCAGCCTGGCGCGCACCAAGGCGGCGATCGCCCTCTACGATGGAGCCGAGCATGGCTGAGCCCCGGCGCAAAGCGGCCGCGACGCAGGACAGGTCGGGCGAGGCCCTGGCCGAATACAAGACGATCCTGCGCCGGGTGCTGGACAGCCGGCCGTCGGGCACCCGTCAGCGGCTGGCCGAGGCGCTCGGCAAGAACCGCAGCTTCATCTCGCAGATTTCGAACCCGGCCTATTCGACGCCGATCCCCGCGCAGCACATCGAGCACATCGTCAAGCTGTGCCATTTCTCGCCGGGCGAGAAGGCCGCGTTCATGGACGCCTACGGCCGCGCCCATCCGAGACGCGCCCGCCGCGCGGCGGAGACCCACGAGCTGCGCCGCCTGGTGCTGCAGGTCCCCGACCTCGGCGACCCGGGCCTCAACGACGCCTACGATCACCTGGTCGCCGAGTTCGCCGACAAGATGGGGCGCCTGCTGGCCAGCGCCGCGAGCGACTGAGACGGGGCGACGGGCGCGGCGGCGGGCGGCCCGACGCTTTCAGGGAGAGGAGCCGATGAAGAAGCTGATCAACGCGGTGGACGAGGTCCTGAGCGAGAGCCTGGCGGGGTTCTGCGCGGCGCACGGCGACATCGTGACGGCCGGCGGCGGCGGCAAGTTCGTGCGCCGGGCCGCGACCAAGCCCGGCAAGGTCGCCCTCGTCTCCGGCGGCGGCAGCGGCCACGAACCGCTGCACGCCGGCTTCGTCGGCCACGGGATGCTGGACGCGGCCTGCCGGGTACTGTTCTACCCCCCGCCGCCGCCGTATCTGTGGGTCGCGGCCGCCGGGGGGGGCCAGCCCGGCGCCGGCGTCCTCTTCATCGTCAAGAACTACGAAGGCGACGTGATGAACTTCGAAATGGCGGCGGAGATGTGCGGCAAGGAAAACCTCTCGGTCGTCACCGACGACGACGTCGCCGTCGAAAGCTCGACCTTCTCCTCCGGACGGCGCGGCGTGGCGGGCACGCTGATCGTCGAGAAGATCGTCGGCGCGGCGGCGGAGCGCGGCGACGGTCTCTCGGCGCTGAAGGAGCTGGGCGACCGGGTCAACGCCAAGACCCGCTCCATGGGCGTCGCGCTCACCAGCTGCACCGTGCCCGCGGCGGGCAAGCCGACCTTCGAGATCTCCGAGGCCGAGATGGAGATGGGGGTCGGCATCCACGGCGAGCCCGGCCGGCGGCGGGTGCCGCTCGCCCCCGCCGACGACATCGCCACCGAGATGATGGGCGCCATCCTCGGCGACTTCGCCGAGCGCGCCGCGGGTCCGGCCCTGCTCCTGGTCAATGGCTTCGGCGGCACCCCGGCCATGGAGCTCTATCTCATGTACGACTCGGCGCGGCGGATCGTCGAGGCCGCCGGGCTCACCATCGCCCGCTCCCTGGTCGGCAACTACGTGACCTCGCTCGAGATGGCGGGCTGCTCGCTCACGCTCTGCCTGCTCGACGAGGAGATGGCCGGGCTGTGGGACGCCCCGGTGCACACCGCCGCGCTGCGCTGGGGGATGTGAGGGTCCTCTCCCCCGCGTTCGAGGCGGGCCGGGCGCGATGGAACCTCGCGATGTCGTTCGTGTTGAGTCCGAAGAGCGATTGATCGACGCCGGCGGCGGCCCAAGGAGTGCCCCAAGGGCTGGCCCAAGGAGTCCCCCAAGGGCTGGCAGTGGCAAGGAGCGAGGCGACATGGAGCTATCCAGGCAGGAAACCGAGATTCTCGAGCAACTCTCGCGCGGCGACGCCAGCGCGCCTCGGGTGAACACCGTGGACGCCCTCGCCGCCCATTGGGCCGAGGTCAAACTGCCCGGCCACGAGTTTCCCGAGGCCCTGGAAAGCTTGCAGGCCAAGGGCTTCGTCGAGGTCGCTGAAAACGGCGACCTCATGATCACCGAGAAGGGCAATGCCGCCGTGTCGTCGCTGTGAGCCGCCGCCGCCGCTACGCCTAGCACGGCGCTAGTCCGATTCGGACTTCGTCGCGTGGAGCCGCCTCTCCAACAGCTTCAGCAGGTAGAGCACGACGATGGCGAGCACGGCCGCGGTGACGGCAACGACATAGTAGCCGCCGCCGGCCGACACGCCGATGGCGCCGGACATCCACAGGCTCGCGCCCGTCGTCAGGCCCCTGACGTCGCGGCCGGCGCGGATGATCGCCCCGGCCCCGAGGAACGCGACGCCGGCGATCACCGCCTCGATGATGCGCAGCGTGTCGATGCGAATGATCTCGCTCTCCTCGGTGCTCTCGCTGATCAGCTCGGCCGACAGCACGGTGAAGGTCGCCGCGGCGAGCGCCACCATCATGTGGGTCCGCAAGCCGGCGGGCCGGTCCTTCAGCTCCCGCTCGAGGCCGATCAGCCCGCCGAGGATCAACGCGACCACCAACCGCAGGGCGATCTCGACGAACGGCGTCTGGGTCTCGAAGGTGCCGGAGAACATGGTCGATACCGCTAGGTCTGTGGCAAGACGGGCGCCCGGTCGAACGCGGCGCCTGGCGCAAGGGCCGGCACCGGGCGCAGCCGGGCGAGGGTCGCGGTCATGCCGCCGGGCCTCCCGTCTCGGGCGCGGCGCCGGCGTCCTGGGCGCTCGACAGCAGTGCCGCAATCGGCGTGGTGACGCGCTCGCGGTCGTCGCGATTGTCAATGTGGCGTCGCGCGGAGTCGCCGATCCATTCGGCATGGCGACCGAGGGCGCGGCGTTCGGGCGGCCGCTCGGCCAGCGCCGCCAGCATGGCGAGCCGATCGGCCATGCGCGACAGGATGGCCACGTTACCGGGCGCCGACTGGCGGATCTCGTTGAAGGCGGAGTCCAGCAGGTGGGCGAAGGTGGGCGGGTCGCGCACCAGCCGCACCGTGTCCTCCTCGTCGGCCATGGCCGCGGGCAGGGGCGGGCGGTGGAGGACCTCCGCCAGAGCCTCGCACAGACGATCGATGCACGCCGTGGCCGTGTAGTTGTCGTTGACGCCCGCCGAGAGCGCCCGGACGGCGATCTCCACGAGATTGGCGAACAGGAACTCCGGATCCTGCGCCGGCGTGCGGCGCGCGCCGAGCAGGACGCACTCGCGAATTTCCGCGACGAGGTCGTCTTCGACCGCCTCGGCGGGGGCGACGAAGGCCAAGGGGCTGTCCGAGATCACGAAGTGGCCGGCGCGCGAGGGCAGCGCGATCGTCAGGTCCCGGCTCGCGGCGATCTGGACCAGGCCTTGGTAGTCGAGGATCTGAATATAGCCGCTGTGGCCGACCGTGACCGCGCGGCCCCGATCGCGCACGCTCGCCCGCAGCGAAGCGGCGTCGGATTCTTCCTCCCCGCGGCGCGACGCCGC
>JAWWCG010000335.1:0-4838 GCA_033720555.1 Kiloniellales bacterium
AACAGCGGCGTCCACAGGAAGCCGAGGATGACGGCGGCGGCGGCGAAGGCCCCGACGAAGGGCCAGCCCGCCCGGTGGATCGGGACGAGCACCGTGTCGAGCGCGGCGGGACTGGACTGAGGAGATGGGCTCATGGCGACCAGGAATCTTTCACTGAGGGGGCGGCTGCGGCGCACCGCCGGACTAAACGCCGGACTAAACGCCGGACCAACCGCCGGACTAGGTGATAGTCAACTATGCGGATAAAGATCAAGCCGCAGCTTGGTTCCGCGCCGCGGGCGCGCGTCGGCGGGCTCGGTCTCGAACGCTAATTCGTGCTCGGCACCAGGAAGATCTGGCCGGGATAGATCAGGTCGGGGTCGGCGATCTGGGCGCTGTTGGCCTGGAAGATCACGCTGTAGCGCATGCCCTCGCCGTAGGTGCGGCGCGCGATGCGCCACAGGCTGTTGCCCGGCTGGACGATGACGTAGCGGTCGTCGGGGAAGCCGCCGGCCAGCTCGGCGCGGCTGAACAAGGTCGCCACCCGGGCCCGGACCGCGCCCGCGCCGTCGAGCTGGTCGACCCGCAGGCGGTGCAGGCCGGGGGCCACCGGCGCCTCGGGCGCGAGCTGCCAGGCGCCGTCCGCGCCGGCCACCACGGTCCCGAGCGGCCGATCGTCCAGGTAGACGACGACCCGGGCGCCGGGCTCCGCCTTGCCGCTGACCACCAGGTAGCCGTCGGCGTCGTAGTCGACGGCGCTCAGCAAGAGCGCCTGGTCGCGCAGGCCGACGCCCTCCTCCGGCTGCTGCAGGACCCGGCTGGCGGCCAGCCCCTCGCGCGGCGTCTCGACCGCCAGGGCGGAGGTCGTCGGCGCCGCGGCGGCGACCTGCGGCTCCGGCGCGCCGCTGCGGGCCACCGCCATCGGCTGTTCGGGCACCGCGACGATCACCACGGTCTCGGAGAGCACGACGCGCCCGTCCGGCAGCTCGGCGCGCAGCCCTAATTGGTGGTCGCCGGGCGCCAGGGGTTGGTCGAGGACGATCGCCCAGGAGCCGGACTTGTCGGCGGTGGCGCGGCCGATTTCCTCGTCGCCGTCGAGCAGCACGATCACGCTGCCCGGCTCGGCCCGCCCGGCCAGGACCGATTCCCCGCCGGGCTCGACGCGCACGATGTCGAAACGGAGCGACGCGGGCGGCGGGATCCCCTCGGGCGGGAGCGCCGCCGTCTGGGTGTCGGCCGCACCGCCGGAGGCCGCCGCGCCGGAATCGCCCTGGCCCGTCTCGCCGACCGTCTCAGGGCCGGCCGCGGTCTCGATCGCCGGCGCCTCGCCCGCCTCTTGGGCGGCGCGCGGAACCTCGCGGATGCTCAGGCCCCCCGACGCGCCGGCCCCCTCGGCCGCGCGGGACTCGCCCTGGCCCGGCTCGTCTTGCGCCGCCTCGCCGCCGGCGGCTTGCTGTGGGGTCTCGGACAGGGCGGAAGAGGCCGTCGACTCGTCCAGGCTTTGGGACGCAACGGTCTTCTCGGCGGGGGCCTTGTCCTCGCCGACGGTCCAGAAAATCGCGACCACCCCAATCGCCGCTAAGACGACCGCGGCTCCTGCCAACAGGCTGCGTTGCACGCCTGGGCTCCTCCGCTGTCTTCCGCGGGGCTGTACCCCGGGCGCCTCCCCAAAGTAACATGCGCCCTTAAGGGTAATATGCCTGACACCGAGGCGCAATCGAGGCGTCGGTTATCCGGCGGCCCCCCGGCGGCGGGCGCCGGCGCGAAAGGGCGACCAGCAACCCGTCCGGAGCCGGACGTACGGCATCGGAACAGCGACAGGAGCGGCCCCGGAATGGCGCGGATCACCTCGCTTTGCGTCTATTGCGGCTCGTCCGACCGGGGCGACGACCGGCATCGGGCGTGGGCGGCCGAGCTCGGCCGCGAGGCCGCGGGGCGCGCGATCCGCATCGTCTTCGGCGGCGGGCGCGTCGGGCTGATGGGCGTGGTGGCCGACGCGGCGCTCGCCGCCGGCGGCGAGGCGGTCGGCGTCATCCCCGAGCACCTGCAGGCCCGCGAGGTCGGCCACGACGGCCTCACGCGCCTCGAGGTCGTCGACTCCATGCACAGCCGCAAGGCCCGCATGTGCGCCCTGGCCGACGCCTTCTGCATCCTGCCGGGCGGCCTCGGCACCCTGGACGAGACCTTCGAGATCCTCACCTGGAAACAGCTCCGGCTCCACGACAAGCCCATCGTGCTGCTCAATCAGGACGGCTATTGGCAACCGTTCCTCGACCTGGTGGCCCACCAGGTCGCGGCGGGCTACGTGCGCCCCGAGCACGCCCGACTGTTCACCGTGAGCGACACCGTGGCGGGCGTGTTCGCGGAGATCGCCGCGGCGCCGGCACCCTGCGCGCCGGACCGCACGGCGCGCCTTTAGGGCGGGACCGGCGCGCCCCGCGATCCCGGCGCCGGCGCCGCGGGCCTTCGGGGCGTCTTGACCTAGCTCAATGGGGCCGCGGGGCGTCTCGCCTAAGCTGCGGCGCGAGCGGCCGAAAGCCCGCGGGGGGGGCGACCTTGTTTTGGCCGAAGCGTCGAATCCGTGCAGAATGATCCGTGCAGAATGATGGGTATGGCGATGCATCCGACGACTGACAGAGCCGAGGGCGGCGGCGTGCGCGCCGGGCTCATGGCCGGGTGGGCGCTGTCGCTCGCCGTTTCCGCCCTCTGGCTGACGGCCTGCGAGGAGAAGCAGGCCGAGGTGGGCGACCGGATCCGGGCCATCAAGACCGTCACCATCGCCGATCAAGGCACCGGGCGGCTGCACAAGTTTCCCGGCATCGTCGAGGCGGTCGACACCTCCAGCGTCAGCTTCGAGGTCGCCGGCAACACCCGCGAGGTGAACGTCAAGGTGGGCGACCGGGTCGCCGAGGGCCAGGTGCTGGCGACCTTGGACGAGACGCCGTTCCAACTGAACGTCGAGGGAGCGCAGGCGGCCCTGGCCAGGGCCAGGGCGCAGCTCGCCGAGAAGGAGACCCAGTACCAGCGCCAAAGCACGCTCTACGAAAAGGGCTGGGTGGCCAAATCGGCGTACGACGAGGCGCTGGCGGCGCGCGAAAGCGTCGCCAACGAGGTGGCTTACGCCACGTCTCAGTTGGCGCTGGCGCGCCGGGATCTCGAGAAGACCAAGCTGGCGGCCCCCTTCGACGGCATCATCGCCAAGAAATACGTCGATCCCTTCCAAGAGGTGGCGCGCGGCGAGAAGGTGTTCGAGATCTACCGCGAAGGCGACATGGAGGCGGTGATTTCCGTGCCCGAGTCCCTGATCAGCGACGTCGGGCTCGAAATGCCGGCCCAAATCGCCTTCCCGGCCGAACAGGTGAAGAGCGTCGCGGGCCAGGTCTCGGAGATCGGCACCGTCGCCGGCGACGCCAACGCCTTTCCGGTCAAGGTGGCGCTCGCCGATCCGCCGGAAAACGTCCTGCCCGGCATGACGGCGGAGGTCGCCCTCACCCTGGGACAGGTCGACGGCGCCGACTCCTATCTCGTGCCCCTCTCGGCGATCGCCGCCGGCGACGCCCCGGGAGAGGGCTATATCTTCGTCTTCGACCCGGCCTCCTCGACGGTGAAGAAGACGCAGATCAGCGGCAGGGGCGTCGAAGGCAACCGCGCCCTCATCACCGGCGGCATCGCGCCCGGCGACGTCATCGCGGTGGCCGGGGTGACCTTCCTTCACGACGGCCAGAAAGTGGAGCTCATGTCGGAACGCGGCGCGAGCCCGCAAGCGCCCCAGCGCGAACAGCGATGGGAAATCGTCGGCCAAAACGGAACCGGCGGCGCCCAATAGATGGCCCAATAGACGGTCCGATAGACGGCCGATCGATCCCGCCCTGCGGCGACCCGGGCGCCGGAGGCAGGGCGCGCCGGCGCGGACCGTGCCGCGCCTTGGCCTCTCGGCGCGCCTCATCCGGAGTGGCGGAGCTGTTCGTAGACGCGGCGGCCGATCTCGAAGATGAACGCCGTGCTCCAGCCGAACAGGATCATGCCGTTGGCGGCTTCCATGCTGCTCAACAGCCGCCAATCCTCGGACAGCGTGACATCGCCGAAGCCGACGGTGGTGAAGCTCGAGGTGGAGAAATACAGCGCCGGTTCGAAGGTCTGAAACTCTCCGATGAAAAAGTAGAAGCCGGCCCAGATCCAAATCTCGACGACGTGGGTGGCAAACACGGCCAGGACGAACAGCGAGATCGAGACGAACCGCCAGTGCGCTATGGCCGGCGCGCCGATCCTGCGCAAGACCCGAATGATGACGTCCAGGCTGACGCCGTGGACGAGAAAGGTCAGCGTAACCAAAGCCAATCCGATCGCCAGTTGACTGAGCATGAGAGGCCACCTCGCGTTGCTGAGCGCGCTGTTCGAAGCTTTTTGATAGGCGATGGCGCCGGGATTGTCACAAGGTCGCGCGAGCAAGGGCTCTGCGGGGCGATGGACCCCGGCGGGCGCGTCGGCACGGGCCCTGGGACAGACGCGGACATGGCCCCCCGCGGCGGCACGCCCGGGGCCGCCGGCCGCGCGGATGCGGGAGATTCGGGGCCGCGATCCGCTTGGTTTTGCGCGGGCTTGTGCGGGCTTGTGCGGGCTTGCGCGCCGTGGCCTGCTGGATATTGCCCGCCCCGCGCGGCGTCGGCGGCCGATCTCAAGCTGGCCGCGGCGCCGGCGTTCGGACAGGCGCGCGAGACGGCGCGAAGGGGGCAGGAGGCAGGCGGATGGCCAAGATCGCGGTCAAGACTCCGATCGTCGAGCTCGACGGCGACGAAATGACCCGGATCATCTGGGCGATGATCAAGGAAAAGCTCATCCTGCCCTATCTCGACGTCGAG
>JAWWCG010000336.1:0-4821 GCA_033720555.1 Kiloniellales bacterium
GCCGAGCGCTGGGAAGCCTCGGACGATCTTCGCACCTGGACCTTCAACCTGCGCTCGGACGTGAAATGGCACGACGGGCGCCCGCTCCTGGCCGACGACGTGATCTGGAACCTCAAGAACGCGCTCGATCCGGCGACCGGCTCGTCCATGCTCGGCCTTATGAAGAGCTACATGCTCAACGAGGTCGGCGACTCGGTCGAACTGTGGGACGCAAACGCCATCGAGAAGATCGACGACCACACCTTCAGGCTGAACACGAAGGAGCCGCAGCTCGCGGTGCCGGAGCATTTCTTCCACTACCCCATGCTGATCGTCGATCCGGCGGAGGGCGGCCAGTTCGGCGCCGGCTCCAACGGCACCGGGGCGTTCGAGCTGGTCGAAGTTAAGGTGGGCGAAATCGCCATCCTGAAGCCGCGCTCCGATTATTGGGGCGACGGCCCCTACGTCGACGACCTGCGGTTCATCGACCTCGGCGACGAAGAGTCGGCGCGGGTCGCCGCGCTCGCCTCGGGCCAGGTCGATGGCGTGTACGAGGTCAAGATCAACGCCCTCGAGGTGGTGAAGAACCTGCCCAACGTGACCATCTACGAGGCCACCACCGCACAGACGGCGGTCGCCCGCACGCGAGTGACCGAGGGGCCGTTCGGCGACGCGAGAATCCGCAAGGCGCTTCGTCTCGCCACCGATTCCGAACAAGTCCTGCAGCTCGTCATGCGCGGCGCCGGCCTGCCCGGCGAGCATCATCATGTCTGCCCGGTGCATCCGGAGTATGCCCCGCTGCCGCCGATGACACGCGACGTCGAGGCGGCCAAGCAATTGCTGGCGGAGGCCGGCTTCGCCGACGGCATCGATCTGGAGATCGCGGCCAACGCGGACGAGTCCTGGGAGGTCTCGGCGGTCCAAGCCATGGTCGAGCAATGGAAGCAGGCCGGCATCCGCTGCAAGATCAACGTCATGCCGGGCGCCTCGTTCTGGGAGGTCTGGGACAAAGTGCCATTCGGCATGACCAACTGGACCCACCGGCCGCTCGGCGTGATGGTGCTCGCGCTCGCGTATCAGAGCGGCGTGCCGTGGAACGAGTCGGCCTATTCGAACCCGCAGTTCGACGAGCTGTTGGCCAAGGCGCAAGGCATCCTCGACGTCGACGATCGGCGCGAGGTCATGGCCGAAATCGAGCTGCTCATGCAGCAGGACGGGCCGATCGTGCAGCCGATCTGGCGTTCGGTCTTCACGGCCTACGACAAGAAGGTCCTCGGCTTCAAGATGCACCCGACCAGCTACATCTTCGCCAACGAGCTGGCGGTGCAAAGCTGAGCCGAGCGGGCTCGTCGCGCGACCGGCGCAAGGGCTCCCGGCGGGGGCTCTTGCGCCGGAACGCGAACGGCCCATCGGTCGCCCGCCGTTTCGCCGCCGAGGACATCTGGCCATGACCGGACCGGACCGCCACCACCGCGCGCGCAAGACGCCCCACGCGAGCGTCACCGACCACGAGCGGCCGATCGACATGGCGGCGCTCCGGCGCTATCGCCTGGATCGCGTGCGGGCCCAATTGGCGGCGCACGACTACGCGGGCTGTCTGCTCTACAACCCCTTGAACATCCGTTACACCACCGGCACCCGAAACATGCAGGTCTATAGCCTGCATGCCTCCGAGCGCTACGCCTTCGTGCCGGCCGAGGGGCCCGTTGTGCTGTTCGACAGCTACTACTACAGCCACCCCGTCGACGCCTCGGAGACCGTCGACGAGCGGCGGCCGGCGATCTCGTGCTATTTCGAGACCAAGGGCGAGCGGGTGGCCGAGGCGGCCGGGCGCATGGCGGCGGAGATCGCCGATCTCGTCCACGCCCACGGCGGCGGCAACAAACGCCTGGCGATCGACCGGCTGGGCATTCCGGGCGTGCGGGCGCTGGAACGCGCCGGCCTGATCCTGGGCGACGCCGACGTGCCGCTGGAAAGCGCCCGCGCCGTCAAGGGGCCCGAGGAGATCGACTGCATGCTGGTCTCGGTGGCCGCCTGCGAGGCCGGCATGGCGCGCATGCACGAGGCCCTCAGGCCCGGCCTGACGGAGATCGAGCTCTGGTCGCTGCTGGTGCACGGCGCCCATGCGCTCGGCGCGGAATGGATGGAGACCCGCCTGCTTTCCTCCGGCGGGCGCACCAATCCCTGGTACCAGGAATGCAGCGACAAGATCATCCGCCCGGGCGATCTGGTCGCCTTCGACACCGACCTGGTCGGCCCGTTCGGCTACTGCGTCGACATCTCGCGGACCTATCGCTGCGGACCGGGCCGGCCGAGCGACGAGCAGCGCCGGCTCTACCAAACCGCCTACCAGCAGCTCCAGCACAACATCGACCTGCTGCGCCCCGGCATGGCGTTCCGCGAGTTCGCCGAGCGAGCCTGGCCGGTCCCGGAGGAGTTCCTGGCCAACCGCTACGTCCTGTTGGTGCACGGCGTGGGCCTGGCCGACGAATGGCCCGACGTGCCCCACCTGATCGACTGGGAGGAACACGGCTACGACGGCCAGTTCGCCGAGAACATGGTGCTCTGCGTCGAGAGCTATATCGGCGCCGAGGGGGGCGCCGAAGGGGTCAAGCTGGAGGAGCAGGTCCTGCTGACCGCCGACGGCCCGCAGATCCTCAGCACCTTTCCCTTCGAGGACGAGCTCCTGAGCTAACCGCGGCGCTCGAAGCCCGCGAAGGAGGGACCGGTCGCCGGCCCCTCCCCGCTCGCCCGCTTATGCGAACCACCAACGCTCCAAGGCGCGGTGCCCGTCCAAGGGCCAGTTGCCGGAGACCTGCTCGCCGTGCTGGACGTTGGCGCGATGGGCGTAGACCCAGTTGTTGAAGAACGGAACGATCGTCCCGCCCTCGTCGCGCACGATCAGCATCATTTCGCGATAGAGCTCGACCCGGCGCTCGTCGTTGAGCTCCTTGCGCGCCTCCAGCAGCAGGCTGTTGAAGCGCTCGTCCTTGAAATGGGTCTCGTTCCACGGCGCGTCGGCGGCATAACCGAGGGTGAACATCACGTCCGGCGTCGGCCGCTGGCCCCAGCCGACCATGCAGAACGGCTTCACCAGCCACACGTTGGACCAATAGCCGTCGTTCGATTCGCGAACGACGTTGACGTCGATTCCGGCGGCTTTGGCCTGTTCCTGATAGAGGATCCCCGCATCGGTCGCGCCCGGGAACGGCACCTCCGAGGTGGAGAACGAGACCTTCAAGTTCTCCATGCCGGCCTTCTTCAGATGGTGCTTGGCCTTGTCGGGATCGTACTCGCGCTGCGGCAGCTCGGACCAGTAAGGCAGCGTCGGCCCGATCGGGTGGTCGTTGCCGATGGTTCCGTGACCGCGCAGGATCTTCTGCAGGATCTCTTCGCGGTCGATCGCCAACTTCAGCGCGAGCCGGACGTCGTTGTTGTCGAACGGCGGCACGTCGACGTGCATCGCCATGGTGGCATGGCCCCCGCTGGGGATGTCCAGAACGGTGACGTTGGGATCCCGCGACAGCATGTGGGCGGTTTTCAGATCCGCGTTGGTGATCGCGTCCACCTCGTCCGTGGTGACCGCCGTCATGCGGGTGTTGGAATCGGGAATCGCGATGAACTCCGCCGAATCGAACCAGGCATGATCCGGCTTGAAGAAATTCTCATGCCTCTTGAAGGTTGCGTGCACGCCGGGGTCGAAGCTCTCGATGGCATAGCCGCCCGTGCCGATGCCGCTCGCGAAATCGACGTTGCCTTCGCCGTCCGACGGCATCATGACCATGTGATAGTCGGTCAGAACGTAGGGAAAGTCGGCGCTGCCGGAGGTCAGCTTGACCGTCAGCGTGCGGTCGTCGTCGGCGATAATCTCCTCGACCGATTCCAAGAGCGGCTTGGCCGCGGATTTCGAATCCTCCGCCCGGTGGAAGTTCAAGGAATCGCGCGCGTCGGCGGCGGTGAAGGTCTTGCCGTTGTGGAACTCCACGCCTTCGAACAGCTTGAAGGTCCAAACCGACGCGTCGTCGGAAGCCTCCCAGCTCTCGGCCGCGTCCGGCCCCACCACGTTGTCCTCGGTGATTTCGGTCAGATAGCTGCGAACGCCGTGGTTGAGGTCGATCATGAAGGTCGACTCGGTCGTCCCCGGATCGAGCGAGTCCGTGGTGTTGCCGTCCTGCATGCCGATCCGGAAATGTCCGCCGCGTTTCGGGCCCTCCGCCCGCGCGGCATCGCTCCACAAGGTCGACGCGGCGGCCGCAGTCATGCCGGCGGCCATGGCGCCCTCCATGAATTTACGCCGGCTCAAACCATGCCGATTGAGCCGGTCGAGCAGCGTCGCCACGCGCATGTCGCGCTTTTGGTCCGTCATCGAATCTGTCTCCCTGTAGGTTTCATTTTTGTGGTTTGGCGACCGCGACGTCCCAGTCATCCGCAATCGCCGGTCGAAAACGCTAGCATATCGCCAGGGAGATGGCGATCCGGCCTACGGTCCGGCTTCGGCGTCCACCATGGCGTCCACCAGCTCGCCGTAGAACGCCGCGATGCAGGACTCCCAGACCGGCGACAAGACTCCGCCGTCGTCGACGGCGGCGCATTCCAGGCCCTTGGCGACCATGCGCATGACCTTGAGGTCTTCGTCCAACACCTCGCGCTCGAGCCGATCCCACTGCGCGATCTCGTCACTGCCCGGGCGCCGGCCCGAGGTGGTGTACCAGGCGTTCTGCAGATAGCACCGCCGCGGGTCGCGGGAATCCGGCAGGATCAGGGTATCGACGACCGTGTCGGGCGCGTAGGTGGTGAGGAATAGGTTTGGCGACCGCAGGAAGAAGCGCGAGCTCATGTCGA
>JAWWCG010000337.1:0-4817 GCA_033720555.1 Kiloniellales bacterium
GTTCCGGCGGGGCTTTCCTTTTCGCCCGCTTGGCGCCCCCCTTTGCGCTTCTTTGCGCCGGGTTCCGCGACGACCCTTGGCCGCGCCGCCTCGGCGATCGTCTTCGCGTTGATCCCCTATGCGCAACTTGGGGAAGCGGGCCGGCGCGCCGCGGGTGTTCAATGGCGTTATGGAGAAAGTCCAAACATTCGGCGTCGAACCGGAGCATCCGAACAGCGGACCCTCGGGCCGAGCGATCGCCTGGGGCGTATTTTCTCCATGTCTGGCGCCCAACCGGCGTCGTGGCTTCGCAGCGGCCAGAGATGATGACCACGACGACGGCCTCATATCCGGCGTCAGGCGCTGGAACGGGAGCCGGTCCCGCTCTTCTCCCTGTCACTCACGGTTACGGAAGGACGAGGTTCGACGCCCTTGAGAGCGGCCAAAGAAATTTCAGCCTGTCACCCCTTATAATTCCTCCTGGCCTCGCTTCGGCGGGGCTCTCTTTTGGCTTATGCCGACTGGTCAATTGCCAGCGTGAGGCGCTCGGGGGTACCCTTTACGTGCCCTTTGGTTATTTGATCTGAGACTCATCAACGAACCAATTCCCTGCCCCGCTTCGGCGGGGCTTTCTTTTTTCGGCCGAGACGGTGCGGCCGGACGGCCGGCGCGCCTCAGCCGACCTTGGGCTTGGGCAGGATGGTCACCTCGTCGCTGTCGCTGAGCGCGGTTCGCGCGTGCCGCGCTTCCGGCACCACCTGGCCATTGACCAGGACGAGATAGCCGCGATCGGCCGACAGGCCCAAGGCGCGCACGACGTCCGCCGGGGTGGCCTGCGGCGCGACTTCCAGCTCGACCCGGTTGCCCCGCCGGCCCGCCGGCACCTGGGCGCCGAGGCGGGCGATCGACCGCACAGTGATCCTCATAGCGCGCCGCCCGTGCGGACCGCGGCGCGGCGGCCGTGCGGCGTCCTCAAGGGCCGTGGCGCCGCAGGCCGTGCAGGGCGCAGATCGCCACCGTCAGCACCGTCAGGGCCCCGGCCTGGTGCAGGGCGCCGAGCCAGACCGGCACCACCAGGATCAGCGCGGAGACGCCGAGCGCCACCTGCAGCGCCGCCGTGGCGGCGAGCAGCGCCATGGCGCGGCGCGCGAAGGCGGACAAGAGGGCGCGGCGTGAGGCCGCCCACAGGGCGAGGGCCGCCGCCAGGGTGGCGACCGCCAGGACCCGGTGGTTGAACTGGACCGCGGCCACGTTCTCGAACAGGTTGGCGAGCCAAGGGCTCAAGGCGCCGTAGTCCGCCGGCACCAGCCGCCCGTCCATCAGCGGGAAGGTGTTGTAGATGAAGCCGGCGTTCAGGCCGGCGACGAACCCGCCCGAGGCGATGGTGACCGCCAGCAGGACCGTCAGGGCGATCACGCCCAGGCGCAGCTTGGCGAGCCGGCCGGCGTCGTCGCCCGGCCCGGCGGGCCGCAGCAGGCCGAGGGCGATCCACAGGGCGTAGACGTAGATCGCGCAGGCCAGCAGGAGATGGGCGACCAGCCGGTACTGGCTGACATCGGTCCGCTCGGTGAAGCCGCTCGCCACCATGTACCAGCCCATGGCGCCCTGCAGCCCGCCCAGCGCGAAGATGCCCCAGAGATGCCGCGCCAGCCCCGGCCGCAGCCGCCGGCGCAGCCAGAACCAGAGCAGCGGCAGCAGGAACACCACGCCGATCAGCCGGCCCCAGAGGCGGTGGACGTATTCCAGCCAGAAGATCTCCCGGAACTCGTCGAGGGACATGCCCCGGTTGGTCTGCTGGTACTCGGGGATCTGCTGGTAGAGCGCGAAGACGCGTTGCCATTCCGCCTCGCTGAACGGCGGCAGGGCGCCGCTCACCGGCGCCCATTCCATGATCGACAGGCCGGATTCGGTGAGCCGCGTCACGGCGCCGATCACCGCCATGGCGAAGATCATGGCGCAGCAGATCAGCAGCCAGAGCGCCACCGCTCGGTCGTCCCGGCTTGGCGCCGAGATCGGTGCCGCCGTCGCCTCGGGGACCCGCTCTTGGTGTGTCGCGATGCTCATCGGGCGCCAGACTAATCGGCCGGCTCGGCGACGCCAAGCTATCCGCGAAGAGATCCGCCAACCCGCGCCCCCCTCGCGAGTCCGGGCTTAGGCGGGGCTTAGGCCGGGCTTAGGCCGGCCGCCGCTGCCGTGCTAGCCTCGCCGTCGGCGGTGACGGGAGGGCGAGGCGGAGAAGGCCATGAGCGGCGAACCCTTGGTGGGCGGCTGTCAGTGCGGCGCGGTGCGCTATCGGGTGACGGCGGCGGCGCGCGAGATCTACCACTGCCACTGTTCCATGTGCCGCAAGCTCCACGGCGCCCTCTACGCGACCTGGGCGGTGGTGCCGCGCGGCCATTTGGAGGTGACGCGCGGCGCGGACGCGCTCGCCACCTTCGAAAGCTCGCCGGGGGTGCGTCGGCGCTTTTGCCGGACCTGCGGCTGCCAACTGTTCTGCGAGATCGACAGCGACCGCGTCTTCGACTGGTTCGCGCCGGCGACGCTGGACGGCGGCGCCCACCCCGGTCACGACGGCGCCCACGAGCAGCACATCTTCGTCGGCTCCAAGGTGCCGTGGCTGGCGCTATGCGACGATTTGAAGCGCTTCGAGGGCTATCCGCCCGCCTATGGCGGCGGCCCGTGAGCCCGCCGGCGCGCCGCTCAGTGGATGGTCAGGTAGAGCGCGCCGTGGCGCATGGCGGGCGCCTGGATCACCGGCAGTGAGGCGACCCGAACCGAGTGCAGCTTGCCGTCCAGCTCGCTCTGCCAGAAGACCAGGAAGCGGCGCAGCACCGGGAAGTGCGGGGCGATGTCGTAATCCTGCCAGAGGTAGCTTTGCAGCAGGGCCGGATGGTCCGGCAGGTGGTAAAGGATCTCGGCCGTGGTCAGGCGGTGATCGGCGAGTTGCGCGCGGAGCCCCGTCATGGGCGTCGAACTCCTAGCTGCTGAGCCGGCGGCGATCTGAAAATTGTGCGCCGCCGATTTTCAGCGCGCAACCAAAAATGCTTAAGTTTGAGAGGTTTAGCAGCCAGCACGGGCGACTGCTGCCATAAGCGCGCGGTAATGTCGGGAAATCTTTCGGATTTGCGGGCCCTGACGGGCCTTGACAGGAAATCCGCCAATCACTAGATCGTTGGCACTCATTCAGGGAGAGTGCTAACAGCAGCGCGCCACGTACCTTTCCAGCCGGACGTGGCGCACGTCAAGCCAAATCGAATGGTTTAACCGCGAGGGGAGCAACATGAAGTTCCGTCCATTGCATGACCGCGTCTTGATCGAGCGCGTCGACCAGAGCGAAAAGACCGCCGGGGGCATCATCATTCCCGACACGGCGCAGGAAAAGCCCATGGAAGGTCGCGTCGTGGCCACCGGTTCGGGCGCCAAGGCGGATGACGGCAAAGTCACCCCGCTCGACGTCAAGGTCGGCGACCGGGTCCTTTTCGGCAAGTGGTCGGGCACCGAGGTCAAGGTCGACGGCGTCGACTATTTGATCCTCAAGGAGTCCGACATCATGGGCGTGATCGAGGAGACCGCGGCCAAGAAGAGAAAGAAGGCCGCCTGACTTTGCGGCGTAGATCACACCGGGAGAATTGAAGAATGGCAGCCAAAGACGTGAAATTCGGGGCCGACGCGCGCAACCGCCTGCTACGAGGCGTGGACGTGCTGGCCGATGCGGTGAAGGTGACCCTCGGTCCCAAGGGCCGTAACGTGGTGCTCGACAAGTCGTTCGGCGCGCCGCGCACCACCAAGGACGGCGTGACGGTCGCCAAGGAAATCGAGCTTGCCGACAAGTTCGAGAACATGGGCGCCCAGATGGTGCGCGAAGTCGCCAGCAAGACCAACGACATCGCCGGCGACGGCACCACCACCGCGACGGTGCTCGCCCAGTCGATCGTGCGCGAGGGCGCCAAGGCGGTCGCCGCGGGCATGAACCCCATGGACCTGCGCCGCGGCATCGACCTCGCGGTCGAGTCGGTCATCAAGACGCTCGAGAAGCGGTCCAAGAAGCTGACCACCAACGCGGAAGTCGCGCAGGTCGGAACCATTTCCGCGAACGGCGACACCGAGATCGGCGACATGATCGCCTCGGCGATGCAGAAGGTCGGCAACGAGGGCGTGATCACGGTCGAGGAGGCCAAGTCGCTCTACACCGAGCTGGACGTGGTCGAGGGCATGCAGTTCGACCGCGGCTATCTGTCGCCCTACTTCGTGACCAACGCCGACAAGATGCTGGCCGAGCTGGAGGACCCCTACATCCTCCTGCACGAGAAGAAGCTCTCCGGCCTGCAGCCCATGCTGCCGCTCTTGGAGGCGGTGGTGCAGTCGGGCCGGCCGCTGGTGATCATCGCCGAGGACGTGGAGGGCGAGGCGCTCGCCACCCTGGTGGTGAACAAGCTGCGCGGCGGCCTCAAGGTTGCGGCGGTCAAGGCGCCGGGCTTCGGCGATCGCCGCAAGGCGATGCTCGAGGACATGGCGATCCTGACCGGCGGCCAGGTGATCTCCGAGGACCTCGGCATCAAGCTCGAGAACGTCACCGTCGACATGCTCGGCCGGGCCAAGAAAATCGTCATCACCAAGGAAGAGACCACGGTGGTCGACGGCACCGGCAAGAAGAAGGAGATCGAGGGACGCTGCGCCCAGATCCGCCAGCAGATCGATGAGACGACGTCGGACTACGATCGCGAGAAGCTGCAGGAGCGCCTGGCGAAGCTCGCCGGCGGCGTGGCGGTGATCCGGGTCGGCGGCGCCACCGAGATCGAGGTGAAGGAGCGCAAGGACCGGGTCGAGGACGCCATGAA
>JAWWCG010000338.1:0-4791 GCA_033720555.1 Kiloniellales bacterium
GCCGTTGACGGGCGGAGGGCCGCAAGCGAGCGGGCTCCGCCGGTCCGAGCCACTGCAAGCGTTGCTCATTCGAGAGGAGGGCGCTGCGCGATGAGCCGGCCGACGCTTTTTGGCAGCCCCTGGCTGCTCGGCTTCGAGGAGTTCGAACGGGCGTTCGAGCGGCTGTCGAAGTCGGCGGGCGATAGCTATCCTCCTTACAACGTCGAGCAGCATTCCGACGGCCGTCTGCGGATCGTCCTCGCGGTGGCGGGGTTCTCCCCGGACGACCTCTCGGTTCAGCTCGAAGGCAATCAACTGGTGATCCGCGGCCGCCATGCGAACGCCGACGGCGGGGATTTCCTGCACCGCGGCATCGCGACCCGCCAGTTCCAGCGCAGCTTCGTCCTCGCCGATGGCATCGAGGTGAAGGGCGCGGCCCTGGAGGACGGCTTGCTGCGCATCGATTTGGAACGCCCGCTGAGCCATTGCGAGGTCCGCAACATCGCGATCTCCTCCGGCTCCGGCGGGAGCTGAGGCTGAGCCTTCGGGAAAGACAACGAAGGGGCCATCGGAGGCGTATAACCTAAGACGGGGGCGTTGGGAACCGGAGCCCTGGCCGAGCGTTCAATCAAATTGGCGGCAACGCCGGATACGAGGATAGAATGGATCTGGACCGCACACTGAGAAGCTTGAGCTCGCAGGACTTCCTGTCCCTTGGCTTGAGCCAGGTCGCCTACGTCAAGCCCTTGAGCCAGGACGACCAAAACTATTTCGCCATCTATGCGGCCGACGGCACGCAAATGGCCGTTTTGCCCAGCTATGCGGCGGCCCTCACGGTGATCCGGCAACACGAGATGGAGCCGCTCACGCTGCATTGAGGCTGTGCGGTGCGGCCGCGCAGTGGCTGTGCAGTGCGGCTGCGTGAGCGGGCCGTGGCGCTGAAATCGGCCAAAAATCGAGCTTCGCGAGCGGCGAGGGCCGGCCGGCGCCCTCAGGCGGCGTGGCTGGCCGTCGATTCGGTCAGCAGGGCGTAGATCGCCTCGGCACTGTCGCTGCCGCGCAATTTCTCGCAGATCGTACGATCGCGCAGCAGCCGCGAGACGCGGGCCAGCGCCTTGAGGTGGTCGGCTCCGGCGGATTCGGGCGCCAGCAGCAGGCAGATCAGATCGACCGGCTGCTCGTCGATCGCATCGAAGTCGATCGGCGTCTCGAGCCGGGCGAACAGGCCGTAGAGCTTGTCGAGGCCCGGAAGCTTGCCGTGCGGGATCGCGATGCCGTTGCCGACCCCGGTGGTTCCCAGGCGCTCACGCTCGATCAAGACCTCGAAAATGGCGCGCTCCGGCTCGCCGGTGACGTCCGCCGCCCGGCGGGCCAAGTCCTGCAGCGCCTGCTTTTTGCTGGTCGCGCGCAGGTTGGCAACGATGCCTTCGAGGCTGATTAGATCGGAAATCTCCATACTCGACGCTCACGTGCCAGTGGCTTCACTGCTGCGGTTGCCGCGAGGATCGAGCCAGCCGATGTTCCCGTCGTCGCGCCGGTAGACCATGTTCAGGCCCCCGTGGGCGCGATTCCGGAACATCATGGCCGGCTGACCGGACAGGTCCATCCGCATCACCGCCTCGCTGACGGTCAGGACCGGGATCTCGGTGGCCATCTCGGCGACCACCACCGGCTTGTCCTCCTGCTGCTCCCATTCGCCGTCTTCGCCCGACTCGCCGGACAAGATGTACTGCTGGGCCGGCAGGATGTCGTGGTCGCCCGGATCCTCCTTGTGATGATCGCGCAGCCGCTGCTTGTGGCGGCGCAGGCGCTTCGACAGGCGTTCGGCGGCGGCATCGAAGGCGGGATAGGGCTGGTCCGCCTCGCCGTGCGCCTCGAGATGGATGTTGCGGCCGACATGGGCGGATACCACCGCCCGAAAAACGTGACCGGTGCGCGACAGGGTGACCCGCGCATCGATCGCATCGCCGAAGTACTTGCCCAACATCTTCCTGAGACTGTCTTCCATATGGCCGCGCAAAGCGGCCCCAACATCGATCTGTTGGCCTTTGACCGAAAGTTGCATCAGATCGGAAATCCCGGTCTCCGCGGGCGGATCATAGGCCGCCACGTGTGGCTACGGAAGAGCCCCGGGGCACGGAGCGGGCGCAAGATAGTGGGGCCCTCCCGGCAAGTCAATAGCCCCTCCGGGGCCGCGGCGGCCCCCTCGTCGCCCCTTTGCTCAGGCCTGGAATGTTCACCCATTATCATTTTATCTCAGCAGGTTAAAGCCTATTTCGAGGGCCCTTGGCCGGGCCGCCGGGGCGCCGCACGGCCACCCATCGCGGGGCGCCGGTCATAGGCCCGCGGCCTTGTCGCGCCGGCGCTGGACCGAGGAGGGAATGCGCATGGCCTCGCGGTATTTGGCCACCGTGCGGCGCGCAATCTCGATGCCTTCCTCGCGGAGTCGCTCGACCAGGCCGTCGTCGGACAGCACGCTCGCCGCGGTTTCGCCGTCGATCAGGTCCTTGATGCGCTGGCGCACCGCTTCGGCCGAATGGGTCACGCCGTCGGCGACGCCGGGAATCGACGAGGTGAAGAAGTACTTGAGCTCGTAGATGCCCCGCGGGCTCGACAGGTATTTGTTGGCGGTGACGCGGCTGACCGTCGATTCGTGCATCTCGATGGCTTCGCCGATCTGGCGCAGGGTCATGGGCCGGAGATGCTGGACGCCCCGCTCGAAGAAGTCCTCCTGCTGGCGCACGATCTCCTCGGTGACCCTCAGGATCGTGGTGGCCCGCTGGTGCAGGGCCTTGATCAGCCAATTGGCGGACTGAAAGCAGTCGCTCAGGTAGTCGCGCGCCGCCTTGTCGTGGGTTTCGCCGCTGACCCGGCTGTAGTAGCGGTGATTGACCAGGACCCGCGGCAGCGTCTCGCCGTTCAGCTCGACGATCCAGTCGCGTCGGCCCCGCCGGCGGACGAAGACGTCGGGCACCACCGGCTCCGCCGTCTTGTGGTCGAAGGCCAGCGCCGGCTTGGGGTTGAGCGCCCTGATCTCGGCGATCATGTCGGCCAGATCGTCGTCGTCGACCCGGCAGCGGCGCTTGAGGGCGGCGTAGTCGCGGCGGGCCAGGAGGTCCAGGTTGTCGATCAGTTGAGACATCGCAGGGTCGAGCCGGTCGCGGTCAAGCAGTTGTAACGCCAGGCATTCGCGCAGGTTCCGGGCGAACACGCCGCTGGGGTCGAATCGTTGCAGCTGTACCAGGGTCGCCTCGATCCGCGCCACCTCGCAGCCCAGCATCTCGGCCAGCGCCGGGAAGTCCGCGACCAGGTATCCGGCCTCGTCCAGTTGGTCGATCAGGTGCAGCCCGATGATCCGATCCGTCGGATCGTCCAGGTCCATCTGGAGCTGCTCCAGCAAGAAATCCCTGAGGCTTTGCTCGCGCGACAGGCGCTGCTCGACGCCGGTGTCGTCGTCGCCGTCGTCGCGCCGGCGCGATCGCTCGGCCGGGGAGGGGGACCAGCCGCCGTCTTCGCCCGGCCAACCTCCCGGCCAGTTGCCCGACTGCTCACTGGGCCAGTCGCCGGTCGCGTCGTTCGTGTATTCGTTCGCGTAATCGGTGTCGAGCGGCGCTTGGTCGCGCGACGGCAGGGTCCCCCTGGTGGCCAGATCGAGGCTGTCGCCCCGGGCGCCGTCGCCTCGGTCGGCCGCCTGGCGGCGCGAGGGCTCCTCGGTCGCGCCCGTCTCCCCGTCGCCGGTCTCGACATCGCTCTCGTCGCGCTCGAGCAGCGGGTTCTGCTCCAGCTCCCGTTCCACGTAAGCGGCGAGATCGAGATGCGAGAGCTGCAGCAGCTTGATTGCCTGCTGCAGTTGCGGCGTCATGACCAGAGACTGGCCCTGTCGCAGCTCGAGACGTTGAGTCGCGGCCATTTCGGGCACGCTTACAGGCTAAAGGTTTCGCCCAGGTAAACCCGCCGGACATCCTCGTGCGAGACGATTTCCGACGGCTTGCCTTCCATCAGAACCACCCCTTCGTGAATGATGTAGGCCCGGTCGACGATCTCGAGCGTGTCGCGCACGTTGTGATCGGTGATCAAGACGCCGATGCCGCGGTCCTTGAGGTGGAGCACCAGTTCGCGAATATCGTTGACCGCGATCGGATCGATCCCGGCCAGGGGCTCGTCCAGCAGGATGAAATTCGGGTGGGCGGCCAGGGCGCGGGCGATCTCCACGCGACGGCGCTCGCCGCCGGAGAGGGCCATCGCCGGCGTGCGCCGCAGATGGGTGAGCGAGAACTCGGCCAGCAGGTCCTCGAGGGTCTGCCTGCGCTGATCGCTGTCCGGTTCCACCACTTCCAGCACGCCGCGGATGTTCTGTTCGACCGTCAGGCCGCGGAAGATCGACGCCTCCTGGGGCAGATAGCCGATGCCGAGCCGGGCGCGGCGGTACATCGGCAGGTCCGTGATGTCCTGGCCGTCGAGGGTGATCCAGCCGTAGTCCGGCGACAGCAGGCCGCTCACCAGGTAGAAACAGGTGGTCTTTCCCGCTCCGTTGGGCCCCAAGAGGCCGACCGCCTCGCCGCGCTGCACGGTCAGGCTGATCCCCCGGAGCACCGGGCGGCGCTTGAAGCTCTTGCCCAGGTTGACGGCCTCCAGGCCCTTGTTGTCCGCCACCAGACGCGGGCCGTCGCCGCCGCCGGTCCGGGTCCCCGGCATGACCTCCTCGATCGAGGAGGGAATAACGAAGCTATCGTTGGAACGGTCCATGGAGGGTCTCGGTCGTGGCGGCGGTTCAGGACTTGTCGTCCGAGGCAGGCTCGGGCGTGGGCACCA
>JAWWCG010000339.1:0-4791 GCA_033720555.1 Kiloniellales bacterium
CACCAGGGTGAGCCCGATCACCGCGTCGGACACGCCGATGCGGTGGGCGATCACCACCGCGCCGTCGATCAGCAGGTGCGAGCCGCCGATCAGCGCGCCGACGCCGGTGACGACGAAGACCAGGGCCGTGACCAGGCGGGCGCTGGCCGGGCTCTCGGCCAGCCCGCGGGGATCGGCCGGCCCCTCGTCGTCCGAAGTGTCGTCCGAAGCGTCGCTCGAAGCGTCCTCCGAGCCCTCGCTCGTCTCGCTGGCGGTCTCGCGGGCGGTCTCGCGGGCGGTCTCGGCGGCGTTCTCGGCGGCCTTCGCCTCGGTTTTATTGTCGGTCTTCTTGTCGGCCTTCGCGCGGGACGACGACCCGTTGAGCCGGCGATCGCTCAGATAGCTGAACACCAGGTAGGCGGTGAGCGCCGCCAGCATGATCGTCCCGTCGATCCGCCCGACCCAGCCGGTGACGGCGAAGCCGATGAACAGCAGCGTCGCGCCCAGCATAACCAGGCCGTCGCGCAGGACGTGCTCCGGCTTGGTGGCGATCGGCCACAACAAGGCCGCCACGCCGAGGATCAGCAGGATGTTGGCGATGTTGGAGCCGATCACGTTGCCGACGCCGAGATCGGGCACGCCCTCCATGCCGGCGGCGACGACGACCACCAGCTCCGGCATCGAGGTGGCCGCCGCCACCACCGTCAGGCCGATCAGCAGGGGCGACAGGCCGAGGCGCGCCGCCAGGCCGGCGGCGCCGCGCAGCAGCACCTCGCCGCCACCGAGGAGAAACAGCAGCCCGACAACCGTCTTCAGAAGCGCAATGGCCATGAACGACCCCTAGACCCCGCGCGCCCAAAGGCGGGCGCGGAGAGTCAGGGGCGAGCCGTGGCGGCGGCGCGGCGATCCTGCGGCGCTTGGACCCGGCGTCCGCCGAGTCGGGCGCGGCCGTCGCGGGCCCGCCGCAGCGTTACGATGATCCATGGCCGTCCGTTGGCAGTTGCGCCGCCTGGTTCAGCACGAAAGTTTGCCCCCGCGTCCCGCCGCGCGACGGCCGCCGGCTTTCGCGGCCGAACGCCGTCCGACTTAAGGACGCTTGGCAGTACATGCGTACGCCGGGCGGAGGTTTCAACGCTGGCACCGCGGCGCGCCGGCCGACGGGCGGCGCGCCTGTGGCAGGAATGCAACGGCCGGCGCCACCCTCTCCGGCGCCGGCGCCGGCGCCGGTCAGGCGGTGGCTAGCTGCGTGAGGCGTCCCGGCCGCCTTCGCCGGTCTTTGCGTCGCCGGCGCCGCTCTCTTCGCCGGTCTTCGCGTCGCCGGTCTTCGTGTCGGCCGTCTCCGCGGGCCTATGCTCGAGCGCGGCGGAGTTCTGGCAGTAGCGCCGGCCGGTCGGCGCCGGCCCGTCGGGAAAGACATGGCCGAGATGGGCGTCGCAACGGGCGCAGACCACCTCGGTGCGCCGCATCCACAGGGTGCGGTCCTCGTGCTCCTCGACCGCCTCCGGATGGGCCGGCTGCCAGAACGACGGCCAGCCTGTGCCCGAATCGTACTTGGTGTCGGAGTGGAACAGCGGCTGCCCGCAGCATACGCAGACATAGTGGCCGGGCGCCTTGTGGTCCCAAAAGCGGCCGGTGAAGGGCCGCTCGGTGCCGGCCTGGCGGGTCACGTAGAACTGCTCGGGCGACAACTGGTCGAGCCATTCGGACTCGCTCTTCTTGATCTTGCCGGGCTTGGTCTCGCTCATGATCGGGCTCCCGTCTCGCCTCGCCTCCATCGGGCCTGCCACGTGGGGATACCGCGTGGAGGTACCGCATGGAGGTATCATATGGAGCTATCACATGGCGAGGCCGGCCGGCCCCGTCAAACGGCGGTCGCATCAGATCTTCGTGACGTCCGGGACCGCCCCCCACACGCGCGCCCGGCGAAGAGCGCAAGCCGGCGGCCCTTGCCCCGCTCCCCGGCCTTCTGCAGGATCGATGGCGCCATGACCGACACGAACCCCGAGGCCCATTCGACCGACTATCCGCGCGCGGCGCTGGTCACCGGCGCCGGCCAGCGCATCGGCCGGGCGATCGCCCTCGACCTGGCCGATCAGGGCTGGGCGGTGGCGGTGCACCACCACCGCTCCGCCGAGGCCGCCGAGGCCGTGGTACGGCAGATCGCCGCGGGCGGCGGACGCGCCGTCGCGCTGCGCGCGGACCTGTCGCGCGAAGCCGAAAGCGCCGGACTGATCGCCCGGGCGGTCGCGGCGCTCGGGCCGCTGGGGTGCCTAGTGAACAACGCCTCGCGCTTCGAGCGCGACGAAATCGACAGCGTGACCCGGGAGTCCTGGGACGGCCACCTGGAGGCGAACCTGCGCGCGCCCTTCGTTCTCGCCCAAGGCTTCGCCGCCGCCCTGCCGGCCGGGCGCTGCGGGCTGATCGTCAACCTCTTGGACGAGCGGGTCTGGAACCTGACGCCGCACTTCGTCAGCTACACGGTCTCCAAGTCGGCGCTGTGGACGCTGACGCGGACCCTCGCCCTGGCGCTCGCGCCGCGCATCCGGGTCAACGCGATCGGCCCCGGCCCGGCGCTGCCCAGCGCCCGCCAGAGCGACGCCCAGTTCGCGCGCCAATGCGCGTCCCTGCCGCTGCGGCGCGGCACCAGCCCGGAAGAGATCTGCCAAGCCGTGCGATTCCTGCTTGCCGCCGGCGCCATGACCGGGCAGATGATAGCGCTCGACGGCGGCCAGCACCTGGGCTGGGCCCAGGCGGGCGAGCATGGCCGACCCGAGGAATGAACGCCATCGCCCCGTCGAGGCGGGACGCAAAAGGGCCAGGACAGTGGATCGAGAGGAAGCCGACGGGCAGGACGCGCGCAGCGGCGCGGCGAACAGCGAGGCGACCGCGCAGCGCATCATCGTGCGCGACCTGTCGCTGTCGTGCCGGATCGGCGTCACCGCCGAGGAGCGGGCCCGGCGCCAGAGAATTCGCCTCAACCTCGCCGTCGAGGTGACCCCCGATCCGCCCGGCGAGGACCGCATCGCCGAGGTGGTGGACTACGGCAACCTGGTGGACCGCGTCCGGCGCACCTGTCTGCAGGCCAACGTGCGGCTGCTGGAGACCTTGGCCGAGCAGGTGGCCGGCGACTGTTTCTTCGACCCGCGCATCGTCTCGGTCCGGGTGCGGATCGAGAAGCTCGACCGCTACGCCGACGTCGGCGGCATCGGCATCGAGCTGGAGCGCCGCCGCCGCGACTGAGCCGCCACGCGAACGCCGCGCGACCGTCCCGTGAGCCGCGCCATGAGGCGGGGTGCAATCGGCGGGCGTCGGACGGCCCGGCCGGCCGCAGGCCGCCCGCCAAGCCTGGCCCTGAAACCTGGCCCTGAAACCTGGCCCTGAAACTTGGCCCTGAAGCCTGGCCACGAAACCTGGCCATGGAGCCTGCAGGAGGCGGGCTAACTCCTTGCCATTCCGGCCGATTCCAGACGGTCGTACAGCAGAGTTGTGCACAATCCGGCGGCGCGCGCCCATCGCGCCGCCGCCACGGAACCGAGATTCCTTCGTTACAGTTTGTTTACACTTGACAAGAAAAAACTACTTTGAAATCAGTAATTTACATCGTTTGCCCAAATTTTGGGCAAGAGCCACAAAAGCTTGATATGCCTCGCTGCCACCGCAGTGCGAAAGCCTTGCCCACAGCTTTGTCCACAGATTCCGTGGATAGCTGGCGCCGGGCCGCCTCCGGCCGCCGCGGTCCCTGCGCTGGCCGCCGCCGGGCGTTGACGCCGCGCCGGCTTCGCCCCAGATTCGGGCCATGACGACCCGGCGCGGACGACGCCGACGCAAGGACCCATCGGCCGGGGGCAAGCGCTCGGCCATGGCCGCAGAGACCCTGCCCGCCGAGGACGGGGCGGCGGCGTCCGGCCCGGCGGCGCCCGGCCCGGGGGACGAGACGGCGTCGGACCAAGCAGCGGAGGCGAGCGACGATCCGCAGCGCCCCGGCCTGGCGGCCGGCCGCGAGGTGATCGCCCGCGCGGTGAAGACCTTGCCGACCGGCCCCGGCGTCTACCGCATGCTCAACCGGCGCGGCGAGGCGCTTTACGTCGGCAAGGCGCGCAGCCTGAGGAAACGGGTCGCCAGCTACGCCCAGCTCGGCAAGCTGCCCCATCGCCAGCTCCGCATGGTGGCCGAGACCGCCAAGCTGGAGGTGATCGCCACCCACACCGAGGCCGAGGCGCTGCTGCTGGAGAGCAACCTGATCAAGCGCCTCATGCCGCGCTACAACGTGCTGCTGCGCGACGACAAGTCCTTCCCCTACATCCTGATTACCGGCGACCATGCCTATCCGCAGGTGACCAAGCACCGCGGCGCCCACCTGCGCGACGGCGACTACTTCGGCCCCTTCGCCTCGGCGGGCGCGGTCAACCGCACGATCACGGCGCTGGAGAAGGCCTTCCTGCTGCGCTCCTGCTCGGATTCGGTGTTCGCCAGCCGCACCCGGCCCTGCCTCATGCATCAGATCAAGCGCTGCGCCGCGCCCTGCGTCGGCTTCGTCTCAGAGGCCGACTATCGCGCCCTGGTGGACCAGACCCGCGCCTTCCTCAGCGGCCGCAGCCACGACATCCAGCAGGCCCTCAGCGACGAGATGCGCGCGGCCTCCGAACGCCTCGACTTCGAGGCCGCCGCCATGGCCCGAGACCGGCTTCGCGCCCTGGCCCATATCCAGTCCCACCAGGACGTCAACGTCGAGGGCATCGACGACGCCGACGTGATCGCCGCCCACCAGGAGGCCGGGCACACCTGCGTCCAGGTGTTCTTCTTCCGCGCCGG
>JAWWCG010000340.1:0-4781 GCA_033720555.1 Kiloniellales bacterium
CTATCTTCACGAGAAGCCCCTGCACGTCCGCGGCCGGCCCGAGAAGTTCGCCCAGGTCTTCGACTGGGCCGACCTCAACCGCATGCTCGCGATGGACGTCTGGACCCAGCAGACGTTGCAGCTTCACGTCGACGCCAAGCGCGTGCCCCCGTCGGCCTATTGCGTGAACGCCGCCAACCGCGACCATCAGCCGATCCTGCGGCCGGACTCCGACAAGGTCCAGGAGCTGATCGGCCGCGGCGCCACCCTGCTGCTCAACGAGATCGAGACCCTGGCGCCCGGCGTCCTGGCGATCGTCGAGACCATTCAGCGCGAGCTGGGCGCCAAGAGCTCGGTCAACCTCTATTATTCCCAGAAGGAACGCCAGGGCTTCGATTCCCACTGCGACCGGCATGACGTCTTCGCCCTGCAGATCTACGGCGCCAAGCGCTGGACCATCTACCGGGGCCAGCTCGACAAGCCGATCGAGCACGCCATGTTCCAGAACGTGCCGCAGATCGAATACGACCGCCTCAAGGGCGAGGTGGCCGAGGTGGTCGAAATGAACCCCGGCGACCTGCTCTATCTGCCGCGCGGCCGGTTCCACGACGCGATCACCTCCGGCGACGCCTCGGTGCACCTCGCCGTCTCCAGCAACGAGCCGCTCGGCCTCGACTGGCTCACCCAGCTCTGGAACCTGGCGGTCCGGGATCCGGAATTCCGCAGCGTTCTGCCGCTTGCCGATGGGCCCGCCGGCGAGCAGGCCCTCGAGCAGCACCTGCGGCGACTCTACGAGCGGCTCGGCACGATCGCGTTCGACCGGCAAAGCCTGCAACTGGCCAAGACCCTGCGCAGCGGCTACGGCATCAAGCGCGCCCACTACGATCTGCCGGCCGCGCCCGACGCTGGCGCCGGCCCGCGGCCCGCCCCCTCGGCCAAGACCGGTTAGCCGGCCCCCGCGAACCCGGCGGCGGATCAGCCTCGATCGGGGTGCGCGGCGATGCCCCGCTGCGCGTCGTCGGCCGGCCGATCGGCCAGCGGCGCCTTGTTGATGTTCCACGAAATGGTGATCCGCGGCCTGGCCTCGCCGCGATAGGGCGTGGCGAAATGCACCACCGTGGACGGAAAGACCAGCATCGACCCCGGCCTGAGCGGCGGAAAGTGGGGCGACGTCATGATGTCCGGCGCCTCGCGGCAACACATGGGCAGGCGCGGATCGGCGAAGCCGAAGCGGCCGCTCAAGGGGTCCGCCTCGTCGCGGTCGCCCATCGAGAGCATGTAGAGGACCGAGCCGTGGGAGCGGCGGTGGGCGTGGGGCAGAATGTAATCGCCCGCGCGATAGACGTTGCCCCAGCTCAGATCGACCGCTGAGGTCTCCTGGCAGACGATTTCGCGGTAGAGCGCCTGGGCGCGTTGATCCAGCAGGCGCGCGCCGGGCACCGGCCAGGAATCGACGTGGTAGATCTTGGTGCCGCCCGCCCCACGCGTCTGCTTGGTCCGCTCGGCCTCCTTCTCCCGCTCGCGGGCGATCAGATAGTCGACCAGGCCGTCATGGAAGGCGAGCAGGTCCTCGAAGCGGGTCATGGCGATCGCCGGGTCGATTCGCAGAATGTCCTGCCCCTCGGGCCAGATCGGCCGCTCGGCTTCGAGGCTCGCCAGGCGTTCGGGGCTCACGGGCGCGGCTCCGCCGCATCGGCCCCGCGGCGCCCGAACAGCAGCGAGACATTGATCCGCCGGGACTCGAAGGCGTCGACGAAGGCGAAACGGTCCGACTTGTGGAACAGGTTGGAATGGAACATGACCGCGCGGTTCGAGCGATGGGGAATGACGATCTGCGGGGCGTCGGCGAGGAAGGCCTCGATCTCGGCTTGCACCTCGGGCACGCTTTTCAGGCGGTTGATCCGCATCCAGTCCCACTCCAGCGGCTCTTCCTTGGCGTAGACAACGAGACCGCCGCTCTGCGGGTCGAGATTAGCGTCCTCGGGCGCGATCCAGAAGTTGAAGGTGACGGCGGCCAGATCGGTGTGCGCCAGGACTCCGCCGCCCGCCGCCCGGTGGCGATAGCTCCACATGTTCGACAGGTGATGCGGGCCAAGCACCGCCGGCATCGCCGCCTTGAGCTCCTCGGCGATCTGATACATCAGGCTGCAATTGAAGCCGTGCGCCATGGTGGCGGAGACGAAACCGGCCGGATCGGCGCCGAAATAGACCGTCGAGTCCCGGCAGAAGCGCTGCAGGCCGGCGAGCGCCTCGGCGCTCAGGAAGTCGTCGAACTGCACCACCGGCGGATCGCCCTCGAGATAGGCGCGCTCGATGGCGGCGAAGTCCGTCGCCGGGTTGATCGCCGGCCCGGCGAGGCGCGGCGCGTCGGCGTAGTGCACGACGCGATCCAGCGCGCCGCCGATGCGCGCGGCCTGGTCGGCGCTGAGCGCGCGCCGCCAGTCCGGCCCTTCGACCTCTCCGTCATCGCGCGCGTTATCGCATGCGTCGTCGGGCCTTTCATTGGGGCTTTCATCGGAGCCGAATTCGGCCAAGACGGCGCGCAGGCGTCCGGCGACATCGGCAAAATCGGGCCCGATCGCCCCGCTCCCCACCAGATGCTCGATCTGCTGGGCGCGGTCCAAGAGGGAAAACCGCGTCGCCGCCGGCGGCGCCTCGGCCGCGGGACCGGCGGACAGCAGGGCCTCGGCCGAGTGTGCCGGCGCGCCGCGCCGCCGCGCGCGCAGACGCTCGAAGCCGGCCTGCGCCTCGCGGCAGCGACCCTGGGCGAGCAGCACCGCGGCGAGATTGTTCTCCGCCGCCTCGAAATCCGGGCGCGCCGCGAGCGCCGCCCGGTAGGCCGTCTCAGCCTCGGCCCATCGGCCCTGGTGCTCCAGCCCGCGGCCGCGGCCGAACTGCGCCTCGGGCAGCCGCGGGTCGATCTCCAGGGCCCGCTCGAATCCGGCCAGGGCCGCCGCCTCGTCGCCCAGGTCCTGCTGGGCGCGGGCCAGGTTGACCTGGGCCTCGGCGTGGCCGGGATCGATCGCCAGGGCGTCGCGGTAGGCGGCGACGGCGCCC
This sequence comes from Kiloniellales bacterium, assembly GCA_033720555.1. Lineage (GTDB taxonomy): Bacteria > Pseudomonadota > Alphaproteobacteria > Kiloniellales > JAKSDN01 > CALJXB01. The sequence continues at coordinate 3,037 of JAWWCG010000340.1, forward strand.
GTCAGCTCGCCGCGGTCGTGCAGCAGCAGGCCGAGATTGTTGTGGGCCTCGGCGCGCTCCGGCGCCAGCGCCAGGCAGCGCCGGTAGGCGCGTTCGGCGCCGGTGGCGTCGCCCGCCGCCGCCAGCACCACGCCCAGATTGAAATGAAAGACGGCGCGCCGCGCGTCGACCTCGATCGCCCGGCCGATCAGCTCGGCGCCGGCGCGGTGGTCGCCCGCCTCGTGCGCCAGCAGCCCGAGCAGATGCAGCGCGTCGGGATTTCGCGGGTCGTGGCGAAGCGCGCCCCGGTAGGCCCGTTCAGCCTCCCTCAGGCGGCCGCTTCGGTGCAACTCGACAGCCGTCGCGAGCGGATCGTGCATGCTTGAAATGCTTCGCGTTCCCGGCGGAAACCGGCGCTCCCCGCCGGTCGCGCGCACCTTGCCCCAAAGCGGCCCTCAAGGCAAACGCCGGCGCGGCTGGACACCCCGCGAAGTGCGCCGCGACGCTACGAAACTCGCCCGAAACCGGCCCGAAACCCGCGTCTTCGGCCGCTCCAAGGGGGCTGCCGGACCGCTGGAAAGGCCCGACCGGCCATGGTAGGTATTGCGCCCCCTCGCCGGCGGGGCCGCCGGAGTCGCCAGAGTCGGCGGAGTCGCGCCGCGACCGCCCCGACGGCCGGAGACCGCCCGAGGGTCACTGAGCCGGCCCGCGGGGCCGCATTTGGACAGTCGGATTTGCCAGCCATGACGCAGGCTCTCGCGCGTTACAACGTCAAGGACTGTGAAGCCAAATGGCAGCAGGTCTGGCAGGAGGCCGGCTGCTTCGCCGTCAGCGCCGATCCCGCGCGCCCGAAATATTACGTCCTGGAGATGTTCCCCTATCCCTCGGGACGCATCCACATGGGCCACGTGCGCAACTACACCATCGGCGACGTGATCGCCCGCTTCAAGCGGGCCCGCGGCTACAACGTGCTGCATCCCATGGGCTGGGACGCCTTCGGGCTGCCGGCCGAGAACGCCGCCATGGCCAAGGGCGTGCACCCCGGCGAATGGACCGAGCACAACATCTCGGTGATGCGCGGCCAGCTCCAGGGCATGGGCCTGTCGATCGACTGGACGCGGGAGATCGCCACCTGCCATCCCGACTACTACCGCCACGAACAGCGCATGTTCCTGGACTTCCTCGCCGCCGACCTGGCGTACCGCAAGGAGTCCTGGGTCAACTGGGACCCGGTCGACCAGACCGTCCTGGCCAACGAGCAGGTCATCGACGGCCGGGGCTGGCGCTCGGGCGCGCCGGTGGAAAAGCGCAAGCTGCCGCAATGGATGTTCCGGATCACCGCCTATGCCGAGGAGCTGCTGAGCGCGCTCGATCGGCTCGAGCGATGGCCGGACAAGGTCCGGCTGATGCAGCAAAACTGGATCGGCCGCTCCGAGGGCGCGCGCGTCCGCTTCCATGTCGCGGGCCGCGACGAGCTCGACGGCGAGAGCCTCGAGGTCTTCACCACCCGCCCCGACACGCTGTTCGGCATGTCGTTCTGCGCCCTGTCGCCGCATCATCCCTTGTCCGCCCGCCTGGCCGCGGACGACCCGGCGCTGGCCGCCTTCATCGCCGAATGCGACCGGCTCGGCACCAGCGAGGAGGTCATCGAGACCGCCGAGAAGAAAGGCTACGACACCGGGCTCTCGGTCGATCATCCCTTCCTCGAGGGCAAGCGCTTTCCGCTCTACGTGGCCAACTTCGTCCTCATGGACTATGGCACCGGC